>JACDAE010000078.1 GCA_013695595.1 Ktedonobacteraceae bacterium
CCGAGGTACAGGCCCACGGGCGCACGCAAGGTGACGCCCCTACCCTGATGCCTGATGATGCACAGAGAGCAACCGAAGAACCCGTCGAAATAAACGATAGCATAGAAACTATCGATGAGGCTGAAGATCCTGCTACAGAAATGATATACACCAGCGATGTACTCGAGTTTCCCTGGGAGCAAGAGGTTACTGAACCCTATGTAGAGGCTCCCATTGACTCCTACTTCTCCTCAGAGGATGCAACAACAGAGCAGAATATACCTGAATTTCCTGAACCAGATGCTCAAGACGTGCCATTTCCAGCTGACTTTGCGCCAGAGAAAGAAACCGATACAACTAACGCAACTGAACAGACAGAAAATGCGTTACTCTATACAGAGAGACCGTCTACTACAAAAGTACCAAACCGCGCACGACCACGGACACGCAAAAAAAATACCCGGCCTTCCGTGGAAAGACGATAGGTATAGGTTTTTCATTTTATCCCTGATTACCTTTTGCGAATTATGCCTATATTGCACATCTTTTTTATTTCATCTATGATTACAACGATATTCATTCACGGAGAACATACATGACAATGAGCGATCAGCAGCCCTCCGCCAATACTTTGAGAGATAATGCCAAGAACCCATCTGTTTTATCGGGACAAGTACCATCTAAAGCGGAAACTCAACAAAGAAGCGCCGCATTTATTACAAAGCCTCCACAACGTCCGCAACGTCGCATGGGCATACGCCTTTTGTTGACGCTTCTCTTGCTCGCTATCATCGTTGCATTAGGAAGCTTCGTTGGGCAACGTATGTTAAGCGGTGCCCCTGCTATTGGTTCTTCCCCGCTAACGACCTTACCTCAACATGCTGGTGCTTTCGTGCAGCAGCCTCTTAATACTCACCAGATTGATAACCTCAGGAATCTCGTCTCCCGTATGAAATATAAGCAACTGGCAAGCCTTTATGTCTCGCGCATGTCACTCGACGAGGAACTGGGACAGCTCATTATGGTTGAATACGGCGATACAACCTATTCAGATGACTTAAATACCATGGTCAATACTCTGCACGCTGGCGGCGTGATCATGTATGAATTCCAGATGTTAACTGCCCCTCAAACACGCAGCGACATCGCCCAGATGCAGAAGAATGCGACGTTCCCTCTACTGGTCTCCACCGATGAAGAGGGAGGCATTGTCCACAGGTTAATAAATATCTACCCACCACGTCCCTCGGCCCTGTCGATCTATGATTCAGGGAGCCTCGATTACGCGGCACAGCAAGGGCATCTGGTTGCCCACGACCTGAAAGCTCTGGGCATCAATGTCAATCTAGCCCCCGATGTAGATGTGGCTTTAATACCGGATGCACCTGACCAGGTCACGCGTACATTTGGGTTCACCACAGACTCAGTCATCAAATATGCCGGAGCTTACATGAAAGCCATGCAGGGGGATGGTGTACTGGCAACGATCAAGCATTATCCAGGCTTAGGGGATGCAAATATCGATGCTCACTTCGGATTACCGGTCGTCAATCGTACGAAAGCGCAGATCTATGCCACAGAACTGGCACCTTTCAAGTACTTTATCCAATCGCCGAATAAACTGGAGAACCCCGGCTTGATTATGCCAACAGATGTGCTGATGCCGGCTATCGATCCTACCTATCCCGCTGAACTCTCGCACATCTTTATGACCGATATTCTCCGTAAGCAACTGGGCTACGATGGGGTGGTATTGACCGATGCGCTTTACATGAAGGGTGTTGAGATCAATGGGCAGCAGATCGATATGGGGCAGGCCGGTGTGCTGGCTTTGAAAGCTGGCGATGATATGCTGCTTGGTCCGACCGGGACCGGCCAGATGCTTGACATGCTCAACGCCATCAAAGCAGCTTTACAAAATGGGACACTTTCGAAGGCTCGTGTTGATGAAGCTGCCACGCGTATCATCGCTCTCAAGATGCAGAGCCACCTGATGCCAGCAGTAGCACCGCTCAACTAATAGGACTATGAAGATTATGATGATAGGGGTCTGGACGCTCAATCAGACCCCTACGCCGATCCACGTTGGAGGCGTTCAATAATTTCTTTTAAACGACGCATTTCCGTTGCGTGTTGATCGCGGAGTTGCATCATTTCTTTTTCCAGGTCATCCTGCAACTGCTCCATACGATCCTTCATATGCAGGATGGCCTCGACACCGGCGAGGTTGACGCCCAGATCGCGCATTAAAGCACGAATATGGACAACCCGTTCGATATCACGATCCGAGTACAGGCGTGGGCTATGAGGACTATCACCCTTACGAGCAGGTGCAATCAATCCTAAGCGTTCGTAATGGCGCAGCGTCTGCTCATGCACCTCGGCCTTCTGTGCAGCCACGCTGATAATATACCATGCGCCATCACTCTTCTCAGGCATGATACTACTCTCCTTTCGCCTCATTACGGATGCACTTCCACACCTCGACTACGCGCCAATGTTTCGAATAGCGCACGCTCTTCTATCGAGAGCTGCATCGGTAAGACGACTTTGACACGGGCATAGAGGTTGCCAGCTCCCTCACCACGTAGACGGGGCATCCCCTTGCCAGCCAGGCGAAATGTGCGGTTATTCTGTGTCTCCGCCGGTATAGTGAGCGCCATACGCCGTCCATCGGGTATCGGTACAGGCACCTCTCCACCAAGCATCGCCTTTACCAATTCAACGTCAACATCTGCATAAAGGTCATCGCCCTTACGTTCAAACGCGGGGTCGAGCTTGACAGTGATAACAAGGTAGAGATCTCCACGTGGGCCACCACCTATACCTGGTTGCCCCTCGCCTGCAACGCGGATCTTCGAGCCATTATCGACGCCAGCGGGAATCTTGACCTGAATACGCTTGTTGCGTGGGACCATGCCCTGGCCGCTACAGGTAGCGCATAGGCGACCATTCGTCTCACCAGTTCCCTGACAGGTGGGGCAGATCTCAGTCGATTGGATATTGAATGTACGAGAACCACCGAGGTACGCTTCTTGCAGCGTAATCTCCACTGGTTGCTCAATATTATCGCCCGCACGTCTGCGCATATCACGGGTAGGGCCCCCGGTACTTCCTTTCCCACCATTTGCATTGTTACGCCCAAAAAGTGCCTCGAAAAAGTCTGAAAAACCGGGACCATTTGGATCAAACTCAAATGGGGTGCCACCACGACTGCCACTGTATTGATAGGTACGCCGGCTGCCGGCTGGGCTTGGACCAAACTGTTCCTGCCAGTTAGGACCGAGCGTATCATACTTTTTGCGCTTGTCAGCATCAGAAAGTACCTCGTATGCCTCATTAATTTCTTTGAACTTTTCCTCCGCTTTCTTGTCGCCGGGATTTACATCGGGGTGATACTTGCGAGCCAATTTACGAAAAGCCTTTTTGATCTCATCCGCGTTCGCTCCACGAGCAACGCCGAGAATTTTATAATAGTCTTTATAGTCCATATCCCAGCCCTCTTCTTTACGAAAAGAATTACCAGGACTCATGCTCCGTGTAGCAAGAGTCCTTCATGATGTCTACTTATTTCCCATACTCACCTTGACGCGGGCTGGTCGTAGCGTTTCATCACCAAGCGTATAGCCTTTACGGGCCTCTTCAATAATGGTCCCTTCAGGCTGATCACTATTTTCGACAGCCTCAATAGCTTCATGCAGATAAGGATTGAACGTCTCACCAACAGTGGCGACTGCATTAACGCCTTCGCTCCGCATCACTTCGTTCATCTGCCAGTTAAACATGCGCAATGTCTGCTGCAACTGCTGCTTATCCATTGTCTCCTGGTACTGAAGTGCCCGTTCCACGTTATCTATCACATCTAGCAATTTATTAAAAATCGCCTTCTTCTGATGTTGAATCCGGTCCGCGATTAGACGTTCCTGCCGCTTGCGAATATTATCTACATCAGCACGCTCACGCAGATATTTATTCCAATTATCTGCCGCCTCTTGACGTGCCTTGTTCAGTTGCGCTTCTAAATCGGCTATCCTCTTTCCTTCGATAGAAGGGGGGGTATTGGGCTGCTCTCCCTGGTCCTTCGCCTGCTGTTCAGCTCCAGACATCTCTTGGGGCTCTTCCATCACGACACTATTCTCCTTTATATGGCATTATCTAATAAGCATAAGGATGCTTCAAAGTAAGCTTTATTAATGCTACATTATAAACTTTGAGTCACTTGTTGTCAAGATTTTAGAAGATGGCATTATTGGGGCAGAGATACATCAATATATTCCGCGCTTGTTTACGTTATATGACTCTCCCTTCTACCAATCTTCCATGCCGTCCATCGTTTCCTGTCCAGCATCACCCCACCTCTCCCCACGCTCCAGCATAATCGGTCCTAATAACTCGCTCTGACGAACATTGATGCGTTGCCATTTCCAGAGTTCAAGCACAGCTAAGAAGGTGACGATAATGACAAGGCGCGAACGCTCGTTTGCAACAACTTCGGTCAAAGGAAGCTCTGGTTGTTCGTGTAGATGAGTCATAATCTCTTCAATACGGTCACTGACGCGCACACGAGCAACGGGCATCAAGCTCGTATCATTTTCCTCGTCGCGGGCCTGTAGTTCGAGCAAGCGTTGAAAGGCACGCGATAGGGATTGCACTTCCATATTCACAAGCGTGGGAGGGGTCCAGGTAAGCTGCGCTTCGATCCCCGCCAGCAGGCCTGAACGACCGTGCGTCTGCATACCAGCTTCCTCACGCTGGCGCAGGATGGTTGCAATCTCCTTCGCCATCTTATATTCGACGAGGTGGTGCTGCAACTCTTCAGCCATGGTTACAGCGTTCTCTCCCTCTTCATTCGCCTCTTCTTTGTTATTTTGCGGCAACAGGCTTTGCGATTTGATGAAAAGAAGCCGGGCGGCGATAGAGACAAAGGCTGCCATATTTGCAAGAGGTAACTTCTCAGCCTCCCACTGATGAAGGTATGCCAGATACTGATCGGTCACAGCTACAAGTGAGATGGTCGTAATCTCCATCTGTCGCTTCTCAATCAGGTGGAGCAACAAGTCAAGGGGTCCTTCAAAAATAGGAAGATGCACAACATAACGCGCCTGTTCACGCGCGGAAAGCTCTTCGGCCTGTTCTAACATACCTACGATACCTCGTCAACTTCATGTAACAGAGCCGCAGGACCATCGGGCTGATGATGCGTACGGATATAGAGGACAGCACGTTCTGAAAGCCCTGCTGAAGCAGCGAAATCTGCTCCCACATCGGCATGCCACCATGCATAACTCAAAGCACGCCGCCAGCCTGGAATACGCTGGCTTTCAAACATAGATGGGGATATTACAAGGCGAGCAAGCAAGCGTGGTGCAAAATGCTTGCCCAGGACAATTGCCGGGCGCGTCCAGAAAGGAACACGTCCCTGTGCCTTGCCAACATCATGCAACAATGCGGCGGCTAATAGATCATTCTCTTTACAACCACATTGCTGCAAACCACGACACACACGTAGACTATGTTGCTGATCAGCATCAGACATGGTCTGAAAAAGTGACAATGCCGAAGATGGCAACCAGCGCTCCACCTCCACAATATCTTCAAGGGAAAGCGCTGTTGTAAAGCCCAGTTGCTGACGTACCTGTGTCAGGCGATACCGTATTATATAAAAAAGGGTGTGCCTCTGTATACTTCTATGCAAGATCGCTTGTATCCATTAGATCTTATAAAGAGAACCAATATCGACCGGTATATTTCCAACCACAAGAGAGATCAGATCCATCGCACCAAGCCAGATGTAGTAGGACAGATGAAACAAGGGAAAATCTCCAAGTCCCGCCAGGCCCGCCAGAAAGGGCACCAGAAAGAACAAAGCAAGAATCGCAAACTGACCATAAGGCGCGGATTTCGCAAATTGAACCGCCTGCTTACTTGGAAGGAGCGTGTACACAATCTGATATCCATCGAGGGGATAGAGTGGGATCAGGTTGAAGAGTGCGATACTGATATTCACGCATGCAAAAACGATGAGTAACTGGAGTACACGCACAATAAAAGCATTTCCCAGCAGGTAGGGCGCTGCAAAATGCGCGATCAGCGCGGTAAGCAATCCAATAATCAGGCTAAAGACAGGGCCAGCCCATGCCACCACAAATACACCTGCATTGGGTCCAATGCGCATCTTCCAGGGATCGGGTTTCACCGGTTTACCCCAACCCAGTCCCATTGCCGGGGCAGAGACGACTTGAAAGGCCAGAACCACGCACATAAGCATACCCACAGGGTCGATATGTGCAGGTAAACTGAGTGTCTGTCGCCCTTCAGCACGCGGCGTTGTATCACCAAGCCAGCCAGCCATCAATGTATGACCCAACTCGTGTAGTATAATTGCCACGAGAAATGAGCCAATAATCATCAATGCCAGCAAAACATTTATCATTGCTTGTCCTCACTTTATGTTTTTGAAAAGATCTATTTCCATTCCCTCATATGCAGAACGTGTGCATGCAAAACGCTCCCGCGCTGTCTTCTCCATAGCGTCCAGTTGGCTATCATTATAGGTCGGTTCATGATGAAATAGGATCAACTCTTTCACATGAGCTGCCTGAGCTGCCTCTACAGCCATCTCCACAGTGCTATGCCCAAAGCCATGCTTGCCTTGCCGATAGTCGTCCACCGTATATTGTGCATCGTGAATTAACAGGTCCGCTCCCTCTATAAAGGCCAGAAACTCTGGCTCACAGCCGTTGTGCCATTCTACATCGGTTGCATACACGACACGCCGACCAGCATATTCTACACTATAGATAACCGCTCCATTGAGAGGATGACTGTGCGTAAATTTTGCCATGACACATACCTCTTCTTCGCTCTCTCGCTTCTCATTTCGCGTCCCATCTAGCAACGGCTCGCCGCTATCTGGATGCCACATCACACAGAGATCATCAGTTACAGTATGAAACGTACGTCGTGAAGGTAATTTACGCATGTCTACTGGGAAATACGGTGGAGACATCATTGGGGTTACGATCTGCTCAATATTCTGACCTGCGAGTTGAGGGCCGAAAAGATGAATATTGGTACGAGCATCGAAGAGGGGTGAAAAAAAAGGGAAGCCAACCAGGTGATCTGCATGAGCGTGTGTAAAAAACAATGCGATATGCGCCGTTCCGTTCATACCCCGTAGAAGCTCGTCACCCAGGCGAATGATACCGCTACCAGCGTCAAAAATGAGCGTATGTGTACCTGCCTGAACTTCGACACACGAGGTATTTCCCCCATGTCGAAGCGTGTGTGGTCCTGGCGTGGGATAACTTCCTCGTACACCCCAAAAACGAACCAGAAAACGCTGTGCCATATTCTTTTGCTCCTACGGCAATATCAGTGAAGAGATTAAGCCCTCCTATTATAACTTGCAATGGAAGCATTGAAAAGGTTTCTTCCACCTTATACATCTTCATCCAGCAATAATCCATGTCTCAAGGCAAAAATGGCGACCTGGGTACGATCACGCAGGTGGAGTTTCTGAAAAATCGTGGAGAGATAGTTCTTTACCGTTTTCTCAGAATAGGACAGCTTCTCTGAGATCTCCTTGTTACTCATACCCATCGCGACATAACGCACAATCTCCACTTCCTTTGGCTGCAATGTCTCGATAGTCTGACGTCCCGTGGCACCTTCAGATAAACGACGATACTCTTTGATGATCATATCCGTCATTTCCGGTGCTACAAATACGCTACCTGCACGCACCATCCTGATTGCTTCCGCAACTTCACGAGCCGATGTCGTCTTCAAAAGATACCCTCTAGCACCACTCTTCACCGCCTGCAAGACCAGCTGATTCTGCTGCTGCATACTTAATATAATCACGGCTATTTCAGGAAACTCCTGCATAACCTGCCGGGTTACCGCGATGCCATCCATACCAGGCATATGGACATCCATCAGCACCACATCCGGACGTAAATGGCGTATCTTTTGTAGCGCTTCTACGCCATCAACGGCTTCTCCGACAACGCGAATATCTTTTTCTAAGGAAAATAGTTGACGTAATCCTTCGCGCATCAACAGATGATCATCCACAAGTAATACACTGACCACATCGGTATGCTTCGTATCTTCTATGCGCTTATCAAAGTTCGCAACCGTATGTGCATCCTCACTTGTGGTAGGAGAGAAAAAACCTGCCGTCGTGTACTTTCTATCATCTACATTGGGGTGGCTCACAAGGAATCCCTCCAATCCTCATTGGGTTTTATGCTTCTTCGTGCACTGATATATCCGCTCGTTTGCTCTCTCTTTAGTATAGCAAGCGCACAATGGAATACATCTTCCCTACACGTTATGTTCTTGAAACCGTGCTTTGATGCTGGAAAGTTGGCGGGCATGTTGCTGATCATGTTGAGGAAGGACATTCACAAATTGGTAAAATTTTATTGGTCCCCAGGCAGAATGCTGCGCTGGTCGCATCCAGGACTCCGCAGGAAGTGCGGAAAGATAGGCGAAAATCGCTTCACGTCGGGCCGCCATTCCAGCCAGGACAGATTCTAAAGAGACTGGTAGCTCTGCCTTGCGCGTCAATTGTGGAACTATTACACCCGTATCGGTAAGCAAAGGGTTATCTTCATTTTGTATCTGCTGCATCTGCTCCATTGCCACGCCATCGGCAATATAAAGATGATGAGCCAGTTGCAAAGGGGACCACTCTTCATCGGTAAACTGCTTCATTAGCTCTTCGTTGCTAAATTTTGCAAGCTGGCTCATGAATTCGATACGCGCCGATACGAGTTTGACGCGCACTTTTTCAAACGGATTTTCAACGATCGTCATTGTATCTCTCCCATACCCACACGGGATTATAAATGGCACCCCTACACCAGGTAAAACCATTTATTGCGTACCCACACGGGATTATAAATGGCACCCCTACACCAGGTAAAACCATGCGATGAATATCGACAGAGCGTTACTCTTCTCGTTTTACTAGCCGACCATAAAGACTATCCAACTCATCCTGACTGTTAAAATGCAGAACGAGGGTTCCTTTCCCCTTTGGATTGCATTTCAAGTCCACTTTTACCATTAGAGCATCGCGAAAATGTGTCTCCAGTTCTGTCAACTCAGGTGCACGTTTTGGTGAAGCCGTGACTTGCTGTACTGCCATTTCGATGTCCTGTGACGCCTTGATCCTGGATGCCAGCTCTTCTGCCTGCCGCACATTGAGATGCAATGTCACAACCTGATTCATCGCGGTTATCTGGTCCTCTTCCCGCGCAATCCCAACCAGGGCACGAGCATGACCCTCACTAAAATTTTCTGGTTGATTGATCAGTGCATCACGGACTTTAGGGGCCAGTTGCAACAGGCGCAATGAATTGGTCACAGTAGTACGATCTTTTCCAACCTGTTTTGCCACCATCTCTTGCGTCAGGCCAAACTCCTGAATCAATGACTGGTATGCCAGTGCCTCTTCAATAGGGTTCAAGTCGGCGCGTTGAATATTCTCGATCAAGGCCATCTCAAGCATCTGTTGAGGCGTCACATCTTTGATTACCACAGGCACTTTCGCCAGACCAGCCAGGCGAGCCGCCCGCCAGCGACGCTCACCTGCGATTATCTGATATTGAGCGGTGTGAGATACTTCCTCTTTCCCTGCATTGTAAGGCTGCGGCTCTTCTGCCAGCCATGAGGAACCAACGCTCTTCCCGGTATCTACTGGAGCACTATTCAAACGCGTCACAATTATAGGCTGAATAAGGCCATGTTCTTTAATGGACGCACTGAGTTCTAGCAATTTGGGATCATCCTCACGAAATACTCTACGTGGTTGACGTGGATTGGGAATGATGCTCTCAAGTACCACCTCAGGCATTGCCTCCTTCAATTCAGTGGAAGCAGTTTGTGTCTGTGCAGCGAGCGTCTCAGAAGCACCAGAGAAAAGAGCATCCAGGCCACGTCCAAGGCCGGATTTTTGCTTAGCCACGAGCCATTACCTCCTCGGCCAGCGCACGGTAGGCCAGAGCTCCAGGAGAAGTAGGATCATAATCCAAAATAGCCTGCCCAAAACTGGGGGCCTCACTTAAACGTACATTACGATTGATAATAGTCTGAAAAGCTTCCTCTGGAAAATGGTTACGCACCTCGCGCACGATATCTCCCGCCAGGCGTGTACGCGGATCGTACATCGTCAGCACCACACCCACTATATACAGAGCAGGATTGAGCTTATTTTTGACTAGATTAAACGTATTCAACAATTGAGTTAACCCTTCCAGGGCCAGATATTCGCATTGTATAGGTATCAGCAAACCATCAGCCGCAACAAGAGCATTGATGGTAAGCAGACCAAGCGAGGGAGGGCAATCTATAATAATATAATCACAACGGTTACGAATCGGTTCTAATATCTGACGTAAACGGTACTCACGAGCCAATGTCCCAACCAGTTCAATCTCCGCTGCCGCCAGATCTACCGTACATGGAGCAACCACTAATTCACGTCTGGGAGAGGGCACAATCGCATCAAATATTGTGAGGTTTTCCTGGTCCTGTATAAGAAGATCGTAAATTGTACACGGACGCTTATTCTTAAGAACGCCGATACCACTGGAGGTATTTGCCTGGGGATCCATATCGACCAGCAACACCTTGCGCCCTGCCGCTGCAAGATAGGTAGCAAGGTTGATAGCCGTTGTCGTTTTCCCTACCCCCCCCTTCTGATTGGCAATCGCATAGACTTTTGACACAGACCGCTACCGTACCTTTCCTCTGCCATGGCAAAAAAGACAACGCGAAACGTTGTACACACTGTAGAGACATTGTAGCAAATGTACTTGCTATAAGCAAGAAATTTCTTGCTTGTGCTATAACGTCACGCGATTACCGCCCGCTGGCATAGTGAAACGTAAAAATCCTCCCATCGCTAGACGCGTACAGATCACAGCTAGCGTGTACAATGCAAATAATAACGCACCCGTCCTTAACTCATAAACGCCCAGATCGAGCAACGCCAGATGATTACGCCCGGCAGTAAACAGGCGAGCAAGGGCTGGCCCCTGAGGCGCACTAAAACTACCAACCGCCATGCCAAACACAAGCGTGATCACTATATCAATACCAAAACAGATCGCCGCCAGACGTGGCCCTAGCAGCCAGAAACGCCTGCTTAGACGTTCGCGCTTTGTCGATGTCATACGCCGCGTAGCCCAGACGGGGGCAATGAGATATTGCAACAGAAGGAACAATAGAGGAACAGCTACATACGTCCAATCAGGAAAAATAATTGGATTCATCAATGCACCAAGACGACCAAGCGTGTAGAGAATAACACCCTCTAGCACGCCACGCCGATAACTGACTTTATTAAACATAATAACTGATTTCCGTTTCGGATTATGGAAGGTGAAGCGATGCTATGCCTAGTGGCAGCCACACCCGCCGCCACCACACCCACAATTTCCCATGGCTGGCTGAACATCATCGTACGAACTGTCCTCACTTCCACCACCACGTTGCGCGGCGAATACTGAGAGCAGGCGACGCACTTTTTCACCCCGGCATTTCGCACAAACCACGTCGTCAGCAAGTTTGTGACTGACCAGCATCTCAAATTTTGATTGGCAGTCTGAGCAATAGTACTCGTACATTGGCATCGAAAGGTACCTCCTGTTATAGAGAACGCGTATCTAATCATAGATATTGTAGTGGGTCGAGGTGAGAGTCGTCAAGCTATAAAGAATTTAGAGATGCTGAAATATTACAATTATCTTCCTACTACAGAGAGTGCTTCTACAACAGCTTATTGCATGTTTCTCTCACTATCAATAATAACACTTACTACGCAAAAATAAAAGGCTAGACATGTTGCGTCCCAGAGCTGATCTTTTTCACTAGCCCACTCAATAGTGCAATTCTTACTGGCAACGAATCCAACTCCACATACTCATCTGGATTATGTGCCAATCCACCACCGGCTCCCAGGCCATCGATTGTGGGCACACCCAGCGGCGCAGTATTATTAGCATCAGAAGCGCCACCACTCGCCAGATCCTTTATCTCCAATCCCAGTTCTTTGCCAGCTTCCTGGGCAGCTCGCACTAACGGTGCATTTTGCTCCGAGCGCTCAAATGGCAAACAACGCATATCGCCAGTTAACGTAATCTGTGTGCCATCCATTATTTTGCGTGAAGCCACTCTCCGCATTGCCTCCTCAATCGCCTGGATGCCCGCCATACTGCTGGCACGCACGTCCATTTCCAGATAAGCGGCATCGGGAATTACATTGCTGCGCTCACCTCCACGTATTACCGTTACTGAGAGCGAGGTGCCGGGGATAGTCCCCTGTAGCGCCTGCATCCTCTGGACCTGATAGGAGAGTTCGAGAATCGCGTTAATACCCTTCTGAGGCTCAACGCCAGCATGTGCCGAGCGTCCACGGACTTCGACGCGGTATAGTCCCGAACTTCGCCGCGAGGAGACAACCTGATTCGTTAAACGTCCTGGCTCTAATACAATCACTGCGTCAGATTGGCGTCCCAGTTCTTGAATGAGCGCCTTGCTGGCAGGAGAGCCTATCTCTTCATCACTATTAAGCAAAAAAGTCACGCTTTTGTAGTTCGCTTCTCCACCCAAAATAAGCTGGTGAACGCCGTACATACCAATCAAGACGCCCGATTTCATATCAAGCACGCCGGGACCTTTTGCGACACGCATGCCATCCTGCTCTTCGATAGAGAATGGACGCCGCTCAACTTCACCATCGGGAAAGACCGTATCCATATGCCCGATCAGCAAAATACGCGCTCCATCGGGCGCATTTCCCTGATGGGTAGCGACAAGATGATTGCCGTATTCTTGCTGCACATCAAAATAGGTTGAGAAGCCAAAACTATGAAAACGCTCCTGCAAATATCTTCCCACATGGTCCACGCCGATCTTATTGTAGGTGCCCGAATCAATATTCACGACGGCCTTCACGTCGGCAAGATATGGTTCCATAATCTGCTCGGCTCGTTCTACAAGATAATGTTTCTGCACTTAAATAATCCTCTCTTCCCGAAATTGAGTAATCTCAGCCTCACTATAACCAATGTCCCGCAATATTTCTTCCGTGTGTTGGCCCAGGCGAGGAGGGGCATAGCGCTGCTCAACCTTCACATCCGAAATACGTGGAAAGCTTGTCAACGATTCAAATGGCTCACCATCTATATCTCCAGTAACACTCACATTCTTCGCCTGTGCCTGAGGATCCTGCAATGCCTCACCAATATCATAGACAGGGCCGACACACGCATCTATCTCAGCAAGCTCAGTTACCCATTCGTCACGAGTGCGCGTTTTAAAGATTGCCTTCAGTATATCTCTTGCTTCGCTACTCTCTGCTGATCCAACTGGCGTGTGAAAGGGAAGCAATTCAAGATGTCCAATACGCGTACAGAATGTTTGCCAGAATTTTGGCTCCAGGGCCGCCAGGGTTATATGTTTACCATCTCGCGTCTCATAAATGTTATAGCAAGGTAGTCCCCCATCGAGCGTGGACTGACCAGGTTTTGGCACCTTACCCTTATTGAGATACGTAGTAGCGCTCAGCGAGAGCAACGATAGTAGCCCTTCGGTCATTGAAGCATCAATCTTGCGCCCTTCTCCCGTTTGCGCACGGCCGACAAGAGCCGTCAAAATACCGATCACAGCCATTTGTCCACCACCAGCCAGATCACCGAACTGCGTGGGAGGCATGACAGGTTCGCCATGGATGCTTCGATTATAATGCAGTAAACCTGCGTAGCCTGCATAATTTAAATCATGCCCGGCCCGTTGCTGATATGGTCCATCTTGCCCATAACCACTGATTGCACAATAGATGATCCCTCTATTCTGTTTTTTGAGCTGTTCATATCCCAATCCTAGACGCTCAAGCACGCCCGGTCGAAAGCTTTCTAGAACAACATCAGCCTTGTCTACCATACGTAAAAATATCTCGCGTCCACGCTCAGTTTTTAGATTCAAGGTTATGCTACGTTTGTTGCGATTAAGCGCAAGAAAATAGAGTCCCATTCCCCCAGGACCAGATGGCTGCATCGAACGACTATAATCGCCGTTCCCAGGCTCCTCTATTTTGATAACATCAGCTCCAAAATCTGCCATCATCTGCGATGCATATGCACCTGGCACCAGGCGAGATATGTCAAGAATACGTATGCCGTTGAGAGGTAAATCCATGTGCATCCCCCTGTGTGCTAAAATGTAGACAAAGGCAACACTGGCTGTAGCGTAGCAGGGAGGGGTATATGTTGTCAACGTCACGTCAAGTGGCGAATGATATATTCAAAAGTAATGGTGTAGTTTCAGACCAGCAGGGGATTTTGCTCGTGACATTTCCGCATATGTTGATACTTTTTCTCTTAGCCATTGTGGGAGGAACACTCAACTCCGTTGCCGGAGGTGGGAGCTTTTTCACTTTTCCGGCGCTCATATTTGTTGGCATTCCAGCTATTCCAGCCAATGCAAGCAATACGGTAGCACTCTGGCCCGGTTCGGTTGCAAGCATGTGGGCATATCGTCAGGAGCTTGCGCAACAGAAGCGAAGTTTCCTGATCTTGATGGTTGGCACAAGTATCATCGGCGGTATTATTGGCGCTCAACTTCTATTGCATACACCAGCATCAATCTTTCAGAGCTTAATCCCCTATCTTTTGTTGCTTGCCACCCTGCTCTTTGCACTTAGTGGACCTATTACAACCCGACTACGGATGCGTAACGTGGGCAAAGCACGTCTCACTCCCCATGTGCTTATTACGGTTGCGCTGGCACAATTGGTTATTGCTACCTATGGCGGCTATTTTGGTGGGGGCATCGGCATTCTCATGCTGGCGACACTATCGATGATGGGTATGGAAGATATTCACGTCATGAATGGCCTGAAGACGGCACTTGCATCATGCATCAACGGGGTAGCTGTTGTCATCTTCATTCTTGCCAATGCTGTCGTGTGGCCTGAAACAATTTTGATGATCGTCGGTGCAGTAATTGGAGGTTACGGAGGTGCCTACTACACGCGTAAAGTCAACCCCAGACTGGTACGTGGCTTTGTGATTATTGTTGGTTTTGTGATGAGTGCGTACTTCTTTATCAATATCTATATTGTCCACCACCCATAATGGAGGCTACATATATATCCTGATACTCTATTCAAGAACGATTAACCATACTTATGCGTGTAACTTTTATGTACACATAAAGAAGTGCTTGCAAAAGTATCGTTCTACCTTAGAAGATGGATACAATTATGAAACAACAAGAAACTGAACCCACAAAGTTTAATAATACCTCTGATACACAAAATATATCGAATACAGCCCACTCTGAGAAAAAGCCCGCAGATACCAGTGAGCATGCAGGCAAATGGGCGGTGCTCGCAGTTGTGGCCATTGGCGTCTTTATGGCAACTCTGGATTCATCGATTGTGAATATCAGTCTTCCAGCAATCGCCGCCTATTTTGGTACTCCTCTTAATGGAGCTATCTCCTGGGTCATTATTGGCTACCTGGTCGCTACGGCTGCTATCCTGCTAACAGCGGGACGGCTATCTGATATGATCGGGCGCAAAGCGGTCTGGCTCACCGGCCTCATTCTTTTTACTGGTAGTTCGGCGCTCTGTGGCCTGGCTCCCTCTCTTGTATTCTTGATTGCTGCGCGTGCTTTACAAGGACTGGGTGGAGCTCTTCTTATGGCGGTAAGCCCTGCAATACTCACATCAGCCTTTCCCTCTAATGAACGAGGACGTGCTCTGGGGCTGAATGCCGTTATTGTTGCTCTTGGTGTGAGTGTCGGTCCTACGCTTGGTGGCTTCATCACAGCTTATTTTTCCTGGCGCTGGATATTTTATGTCAATGTTCCTCTGGGCATCATCGGTCTTATCTTAACATTGCGCGTCCTCACCGAGCGTTTGCATCGTAACCCTGGCCGCTTTGATCCTCTGGGTGCCATCCTGCTGGCTATCGGCCTGGCTGGGATCACTGCTGGTTTATCATTTGGACAGGAGTTGGGATGGAATTCGCCGCTGCTTATCGCTCTGCTCGTCGTTGGGGTACTTGCCCTGATAATATTGCCTTTTGTTGAACAACGTGTACCTAACCCGATTATTGTTCTCTCGCTGCTGCGGCGACGTGTTTTTCTTTCGGCCAATCTGAGCCTGATTTTGAGCTTTCTGGCCCTTTTTGCGGTCAGTTTCATGATGCCTTTTTACTTTGAACAGCTACGTCATTTCCCCACTGAGGAAGCAGGTCTATTACTGACACCTTTACCTATTACATTGGCTATTGTCGCACCATTCAGTGGTTCACTTGCTGATCGTATCGGCTCCCGCTGGCTTGCTTCCGGGGGACTGGCAATATCCTGCATAGGGCTGGTCTTTATCAGCCAACTGAACGCGCAAAGCTCCATTCTTGATATCGTCTGGCGTCTGGTCTTGATTGGCCTGGGTCAGGCATTGTTCCAATCTCCCAATAACAGTGCTCTGCTCGGATCAGCTCCACGGGATCTGCAAGGGAGTGCTTCTGGTTTCCTTGGCACAGGTCGTGTTATGGGACAAAGTCTTAGCGTTGCTCTTTCAGGAGCCATCTTTGCAGGGCTGGGCGGTTCTGCCGCCGGTGCATTGCTGACTACACATCCTGACGCTGCTCAAATCAGTTCATTACAACAAACATTTGTTTATGGTTTTCATGTTACATTTATTGTCTGTGCAGCTATTGCGGCCATCGGAGTGTTTACGTCATTGGTTAGAGGCAAAGAGGAAAAGAAGAAACAGGTGTAGAGGTACTGCTTCTTTTGCATCCAAAGACTACTTCTCAGTGCGCGAACGTCGTCTACGGACCCAGCGAAAACCAGGATAGAGGAGAGTTAACGCGGCAATAACTAGAAATACGATAATATAGATCACGATCGACCACCAGGGTGCTTCATTTGGCAGGAGGCCAAACACATCGTTATTGTTCACAATCATATTAGCCGCTGTGATGGCCAATATAACACCTACAACCCACATCAGCCACGAAAGGCGTTCAATAATAAAAGAGACAAAAGCGCTCCCTATAAGCAAAAGTATGATGCTGATAACCAATCCAGCGAATAACAATGAAGTTTGATATTTTGCCAGTGCGGCAACTGCAATAATGTTATCCAGGCTCATAGTTACATCGGCAACGAGAATTGTGAGAATAGCACCCACAATATGATTTTTTTTTAAATAACTACCAGGCCCTTTTTTGTCATCTATATCCTCTTCGTTTGCAGAAACAGCGGTTCCATTTTTATCATTCCACCATTGTAAGAGGAGCCGAACCGTGATAATAATAAGAATGACGCCCCCAAACACCTCTATATACGGTATGTGCAGCAAAAGGGTAACGGAATAGGTAAGCAATATGCGAAGTAGAATTGCTCCACCACCTCCGACGAAAAATGCGATCCAGCGCAACTTTGTTGGGATACCAGCGGCAACTGCTCCTATGACAAGTGCATTGTCGCCACTAAGTACGAGATCAACTAAAATAATACTACCCAGAACAGGTAGCCAACTCGCCATATCTAGCTCCTTATTGAGAAAATACACATAGAGAAATCATATCATATGAGTGCTCCTTTTATTGCTTTTTTTATGCTTATTTTCCACTTATTATAATTATTAGCGAAACACCCCTGCTTCTTGTAGTACTTGCTCAAGATTTTTTTCTTTTAGTAACCATTGTCGAATAAGACCAACAGCTATTCTAAAACGTGCACCATCAACCAGATGTTCGCGCAGATCATCGGCTATTTTTTCGATAGCATCAACTACTATAAGTTCTTTTAAGGATACCGTTATCAAATCGCGCTTATAAGGTATATGGTAATGGCGATAAATTTCCTCAATTTCCACCAGTGACAGTGCCCGTCCATCTTCTCTACCTCCTTCCGCCAGGGCAGCTAAGATAATATGCTCCTCAGATGTAAGCTGATCCCAGAGCCAATCAAAGTGAAATTGCCCTGTCTCCATGACTTCTCGTAGCACAATATTCACATCGTTGATAGTGACATACGCCTTACATTTCTCGTTGCAATGATCCACCAGGGATCGACACACAAGATGCAATAAATAGGGCTGATCAGCGGTCAAGTCACGAATCTTTCGTAGAGCATATGGCTCATATTCTAGATATCCCGCGACCGGGTTAGTAATAAGCCCAATGGCGCTCTCTGCGCTCAGGCGTGAGAGTCGATGATGAAGCGCTATATTGAAGAAGACCGACCAATACCCTCTGGTAAGCTCCTCTATTTTGTGGGTACCAGAAAGGAGGAAATTGATACTGATATGATGCTGCATCAGACTGCGCAGATATTCAAATAACTCTGGTTCCAGCTTCCCATTTTTGACCTGTGTCTCCAGCACCTCAAACTCATCAATAAGCACGATGATCTTTTGATCGACGAGTTGTGCCTCTACCTCATCTAAAAACTGGTCGAAGGCAAAAGTAGCCTGACGATCAAAATCCTCTTTTTGAGGTTTTTCGAGGGCAATACCTCGTTTACGACACTCCTTAAAAATGTAAAACGCCAGATTATGAAAAAACGTACTGACACTGATCTGATACGACTCTTTTTGCATATCGACCAGAACAGGTATGTGGCGACCTAACACAGGTGTATTCACCAGATGGAGCAGCAGTGATGTTTTACCAGAACGCCGTTGTCCGTATAATACGATGACCGTCTTTGTTTCTGCTCGTGTCAGGTTATCCTTGAGGAACTCTATATCTCTTTCTCGTCCAAAGAACATCTTTTTATCGTGTGTAGGAGTGCCGGTTGAATAAAAATTTGGAATGGGTATAAATTCCGAAGCTTTCACCTGAAGTTCAAGTCGCTCGCCTTTAATGATCGTTTTCATAACTGCTTCGGCATCATCATAAATAATCTCAAAGTTCAACACCAACATTTCTGCCGCCGTATGGGGTCGAATACTAAATTCTGCATATGCTTCTTCTTGCGCAAAAATGACTTCGGTTTCAAAAGAATTTCGCCCCACTACATCGAACTCTCGATTATGCAATAGACTGATTTTTACATTGTTGGCCGCACTACGCCCGGCATTACTGATCATCAACCAGATACCAATCTGTTCTTCATGAGGTACGCTGCGTGTCTTCAAATCTGCCGTCAATTCGGCTCTCCCGCGTAATTCCCGTAATTGTGTTGCAATGATCGCGCCCCAACGATGAAAAAGTAGTACAAAAAATTGATAATCTGGCAAGCGTGCTCTGGCATCATAGGTGAAAATTGTAGCATACTCTTGTGCGGCAAACCTGGAGATACTTTCTATCGTGCTACTAGCTTCGAGTAAACTGGAGAGGCGATCATTCAATCCTTCCCGTTTGAGATAGATACGTAGCAATCGTGTGATGATACTCAAACGCTGGCAAATACGCAAAATGATAGAGGAGTGGAAATCATCCTGCGCAAATTCGCCTCCATCCAGATGAGGGTGATAGTCTGCAATTGCACTTAGTGTACACATCTGAAAAAGCCTATAAAATTCTTTGTAAATCAAAGATATCTCTTTGCCTTTTTTTAGGTTTTTCACCTCTTCGATTACGCTTACCGCATACTCTATCTTCTGCAATGCGTTGGTATCATCCAGATTATCTAGCAGAGGGATGAAAGCACTAAAAACATGCTGCACAACCGATATCTTTGCATTATCCAAAAGATGGTGCAAAATACGTGTATCAATTCCTTCTGTAATGCATCTGAAGAGATTGACGAGGAGATCTTCAGGATAGTGATCCATAAAGTGTGATAGCGTGCGTGCAGCTTCTTGCCTGACCCACTCCGCCTCCCCATCCAGCGCAGCCCTGAGCACCATACTCAGAAGCAACTCTTTATAAGGAGCATTCGTGTGATCTACAAGGGAATATAACTGCCGCAGCACCAGACGGCGCACGAAACGATTGCTATTCTGAGAAAAACCTTCCAGGTACTCAAACCCTGTTGCCCAATCGTGTATGATAAGATCCTGAATTTGCTCCACAATAACCTGGCGAACCTCTTCATAGGGATCTATAGTAAACTGTGTGAGAAGACGTTTTCCCTGCTGTGGATCTTTTGCATAGCAGGCAATGATAGCACGAATCAACGCTTTACGTACTTCAACTGAACTATCTTGACAAAATGTTTCGAAAATCTCAAATGTTTTTGAGTCAAAATAGAGAGGTTCAGCAAGTTTCTGTAACGCAAATGCACGTGTAAGAGCCTCCGGTTGTGCTAGTAGCAAAGAGATAACTTCTCGTGCAGAGCGTTCTTTTTGTAATGCCTGCCAACATCGATCGATGCGTTGTTGTACCTCTCGCTGGTCTACAACCTGCAGAACTTCCAGTTGATCTTCCGCACCCAGGGCAATCTCGACGTTTCCATCATCATCAATATCTTCAACCTTGACCACGCGAATACGATCCGTTGCCCAATATTTCCAGAGAAAATCACCATCACTACTCAATACATACAAATTGCCGTCGGCGCAGCCAAGAAAGATTTCTACTTTACCGTCACGATCTGCATCGATCGCATCAACAGCTAAAATACTATGAGGCAACCAGTAACGCCACCTCAAACGCCCTCTGCTATCCAGCACATGCACATTGCGATCTTCGGAACCAATCACAATCTCAACCTGACCATCCCCATCGATATCATTCACACAGACAGCACTGACACGATCCTGGGTAGCATACTGCCACAATTCCCTCCCACTCCTGGTGTAGGCATAGACAGTATTTTTAAGGCTTCCTGCAACAATCTTCGGCATCTCTCCCTCAGCGTGTGCGTGTGCATAGATGGTTTTAATCCCCTGGGGTGTTTCGATAATGCCAGATGGAGTTGTAAAATTCTGATCGTAAAGGAGGATCTTTTTGTCTGCCGACCCAATAATAATCTCAATGGCTCCTTGCCTTTGCTCAGCTAAAACATGAAAGCCTGTCATCCATTCATCAACAGAGGAGATACGTTTGATCTTCGGCTCACGTTTATGTTGTCCTTTTATTCCAGTAACGCCACTTACAATGGAGATACTATGATCGCTAGAACATACAACAATATCTTCCCAGCGCCCTCGATTTATGTATCCCGTCTGTACAGAGAGAATTTCCTCTCCTAGCTCCTGCGTCCAGAGCGACCGACCACTATTGGTAAAAGCATGAAGCGTCCCCTCGCTGGTACCTAAAACAACCTCACGTCGTGAATCCCCTGAGATATTGCCAAAGGAAAGGCTGCGAATGTGTCCATAATCGTCTTTTCTCCACAACACCTGCACTTTTTGTTGCTGCAAGCGTAGGAGATTCGAGAGCGCATAGAGGTAATCCTCGTTGTCTATCAATTGCTCGACGTGTTTCAGCGTGACCTGTTTGAGGGTCTCATGTTCCTTCATGTCTTCATCCAACAGGTCTTGCAAAAGCGCACGTTCGGCATGGGAAAGCGTCGTTAATGTCGAAATCGGTGGTTTGTCGATATGCAGATAATTACGATGGATTTTCTTAATGAGATCTCTCACCAGATGCACACGAAAGACATGCACACTGTTATCTTCGGCACCTACCAGGATTTCTTTCTGCCCATCATTATCAATATCATTGGCATATATACTAAATACACGGGAGTCAGTTTGATGCTGCCAGATAACTTTACCCTTACCATCCAGAAAGTAGATATGTTTGTCTTCCGAACCCGCAACGAGCTTACATCCTCCATCTAGAGAAGTTTGATAAAGAGAGAGCAGGCGATTTTCAAAAGATTGACGCCACTTTGGCTCTAGATCGGCAGTTAAAGCGGTTAATTCCTTGCCATCAGTTCCTATCAGAATTTCGATCTTCCCATCGTCATCAATATCTCCCGCTGCAAGGGTGTAGATCGAATGCTGCATACGTTTTTTTGCAAGGCAGATACCATCCTGATTAAGTACATAGATATGTTTATCTTTTGATCCAAGTAATATTTCAATGGCCCCATCATTATTGATATCATAGGCACAAAGGGCACGTATCCAACCATTCGTCGCAAATTTCCAGCGTACCGTACCATTTTCAAGATCAAGCAGGTATACATGGCGATCTTCCGAGGCAATGAAAATATCTGTTGGTTTTTCGGGGTTAACAAGAACTTCGCGTATCACATGTTCACTTTGGAACCAGAAAGCATCCTTCTCTTGAGGATCTAACGCTTTGCCATCTTTCGCAAACCCATAGTGTTCGCCTGTCTTTGCAATTGTTTTGCCATCTTTATCCAATACATATACCCGGCCATCGCGCGTTCCTACGATGACACGCATAGGCATATCTTTCCCCTCAGTGATTCTATTTTGGGGAATAATAGCAACCGTTCCCACCCAGTCCTTCGTACCAATAATACGTTCCCAGCGCACATCGCCTTGTTTTGTCAATGCTCTTACTCGGCCATCACGTGAACCTGCAATAATTTCGATGTCGCCATCACGATCGATATCGCCTGCACAGACACAAGTAGTCCAATTTTTCGTTTTATAGGTCCAAAGTTCCGTTACTCCGGCCAATCCTTGCGCCAGGTATCCCTGTAAATTTATATTCGTTTGTACTGGCATGGCAAATGCCCCTTTTCACTACCAACAGGTTACTCGTTTGCATAAAAACGGAAATGATTTTCTATAGAGAGGCTGTCACAACCAAAAACACGCACCATGATGCACATCGTTCCACCTATTGATACAATCATACTAACTTGTCTCTGTCAATCACTGACTGTAATGTGACAAATTTGTGCCAATAACGAAATGCTAATTGTTTTGCTTTTTTGAGTATCATTCTGGCACAATTTTGGCACAGATCAGTCAGAAATAGTCATAGCTGTGCTATTACAATAACATAATACAATGGATTGATTTATAGATTTGTGCTCTACTATCCTGTATGGCATAATCTAGAGCAGCGGGACTATGACAGGAGGATGAGAATGGACGGCAAAATGGACAATCCTTATTACAATACCTCGGCTCTCCGTAACGCAAAAATGCTCTTTGGACGTATTCTTTTGCTGCGTCGCATCTACTCGGCTCTGGCGAACCAGCAAAGCATCTCATTAGTGGGCTTGCGTCACATGGGCAAATCCTCTTTGCTGCATTGCCTGCGACAACCTGAGCTGCTGCAACAATTTGAGTATGATTTTAGTCGCTACATTTTTGTTCTTATTGATTTACGAGAATATCGACATAAGAATAGCGAAGATTTTTTTGCGGCGATCAGCCGACAGATTATCTTACAAAGCCGGGGACGCCTTGGGAAATTGAGCCTGGACCATGATAGTGAACATATATTTAGCTTCCTTCTTGATCAAATCTCTGAGCAGAATTTTCATACTGTTCTGCTCATGGATGCTTTTGATAATGTGACGCGCAATAGTAACTTCGATCTGTCTTTCTTCTCCTACTTGCGCTCGCAGGCGACCCTTGGCAAGGTGTCCTATGTCACTGCAACCATTGCTCCTTTAAATAAAGTTTGCCATAGCAGCATTGAGGAATCCCCTTTCTTCAACATCTTCGGCAAATATACGTTGTCTCCCCTGGCATCAGACGATGCTTATGCGTTGGCAACGCAACCAGCTATGCAAGCGGGTTTATCTTTTACGGAGCAGGAAGTTGCCTGTGTCCTTGAGATTGCTGGCCATCACCCATTCTTCATTCAGCGCGTTTGCTACATCCTTTTCGAAGAAAAATATCGTCTCAATGGTGCCCAGGTAGATCGTAATCGCCTCATTGCTCTGGCCTACGCCGAGTTAGAGCCATATTTTGAGAGTATCTGGGAACGCTTAGAGCTTGAAAAACAAGAGATCTTGAAAAACCAGGTGCTCTTTCAAAACGGTTCCAGCGCCGAGATACCAGAATTTAGTGAAAGCTCACTGTTTCGCCGCTTCGTTTCTGAAAAATTTGCGTTGCAACGCTATACTCCAACTTTTGAAGTTCTGGAGGAGGCTCTAGAAAAATTGCAAGATCCTTCTGCCCTCGGCGAAACGAAATTGCAATATCTCCGCACTGTCTCTCTCCGGGCCAGGCGTGCAGCATTAACATCTGCAGAAAAAGGGATAGCCATTCGTGAAGTACTCGCTGAAGCATTCGAGCACTTGCGTGGTACCGGCTATCGCAACGATACAGAACCCGCCTGGCAAGCATATAATATCCTGTACTATCGTTTTTTTAAGCACCACTTGAAAAATGATCTGGTCGTTGCTCGTCTAGGCTTCACAAGTAACCGACAGTATTTTCGCGCAAGAAAGAAAGCCATTGAAGCACTACTCACTATTTTGCTTGAAATGGAGGCCCATCCAACCGAGGCCAACAAAATATAATCAGCTTCAAAAGCATTGCCCCATCGTTCTTTCGTTCTGAAATACTCACAACAATATACGAACGTGACTTACACATGCCTCAAAGCGATCTATAATCGTATCAGCAGGTATGTATTGTGGTTTCATTTCCAGAAAAAATTTTATTGATCTTATCTTTCTGGCACACTTCTGGCACAGTTCGTCATTGATCGCTGAGTACAATGTAGATACTATAGCAATTTAAATATAAACAACTTTGTTGAATGGGAGGGGGACTCTACAATGCCCACTGTTTTGTTTATCAGGCACGCTGAAAGTGAAGCCAACGCAGGTAAGCCAACTGCATATCCTGCAACTATTCAAATTACCCCAAAGGGATTTAAACAGGCAAATGCTATTGCTTCTTTTTTTACAAAAAAACCCGGTTTAATTATTACATCATCTTATAAACGTACCTATGAAACTGCTCAACCGACATTCGCTCGCTTTCCTGAAGCGCGTCACGAAGAATGGCCTGTTGAGGAATTTACCTATCTCACCCCACTCGATACTCTTACTACTTTTATTGAACGTAAACCTATGGTAGAAGCCTTTTGGCAAAAAGACGATCTATCATATGCAGATAGTGATGAAGTTGAATCCTTCACCACATTTATAGCTCGTGTCCAAAGGGTGCTTCAACGTCTCAGACAAACCAGAGAAGATACGATCGCCGTTTTCAGCCATGAGCAGTTTATGTGTGCCATCCTGTGGCTCTTTTTGAAAAACAAGCTCGAACCAGACTCTCCTCTCTGTTCTAATAGTAAGAAGCAATTTAGAGATTTTTTAGCACTATGCCGCTTACCTAATGGTGCAATTCTACCTGTCCAGTTACAAGACGGCAACGAAACCTGGGTCAGGAATATTATTACCTCTCACCTCTCATTGGAATGCCAGTACTAAACTGGCATTCTTCTACCTTCCACTCTATTTCCCTACATTGAAACGGAAGTGGACAATATCTCCATCCTGGACGACGTACTCTTTTCCTTCAAGACGTAACAGGCCCTTTTTCACCGCTGCGGGGAACGAACCCACTTCCATAAAATCTTCAAAGCGGGTCACTTCTGCACGAATAAAGCCTCGCTCAATGTCCGAATGGATCTTGCCCGCTGCCTCAGGCGCTTTCGCTCCCTTTGTGACGGTCCAGGCACGCACCTCGTCCTCGCCGGCTGTCAAAAATGTAATCAGATTGAGTAGCCGATACCCAACCTGAATCACACGATCTGCACCAAGTTCTGGCAATCCAAGCGATTCCAGATACTCGTTTGCGTCCTCTTCAGGTAGTTCAGCCAGTTCCGCTTCCAGACGTGCTGAAACAGCGACAACTTCCGCGCCCTCGGCCTTTGCCCGTTGTGCAACCGCGAAGATGCCTTTCAACTCTCCTTCTTGTGGACCCACCTGCGCTCCTGAGCGCATCTTCTCTAGCAGCTCATTGGCGCTTCCCAGGGCGTCTTCGCTTACATTGAGAACATACATGCGTGGTTTCATTGTTAACAAGAATAGTTCGTTCAGTAGTGGACGATCCTGCGCATCCAACTCTACTTCGCTTGCCAACTTTAATTCATTGAGCACATTCTGATAGCTGCGCAAGACTTCCAATTCGCGCTGATACTTTTTATCGCCCGATTTCGCAGCCTTGGCTGTGCGATCGATACGCCGCTCGACTGAAGTGAGATCGGTCAGGATCAGCTCGGCATTCAAGCTGTCCAGGTCACGTTCAGGATCGATGGTGTTGTAGATATGTGGTACATTGTCATTCCCAAACGTACGCAAGACAATCGCCAGTGCGTCTGCATTGCGAATATGTCCCAGGAATTCTGCGCTCAGTCCCTCGCGCTTTTCTTTTCCTGCCTGTACATTTTGCCCCATACCAGCTACATCTACAAATTCAACAGTCGTGTATGTAGTCTTCTTCGGGTTAAAGATCTCTGCTAGTGGTCCCAGGCGCGTATCTGGCACTTGAACCACCGCTATGTTTGCTTGCACGGTACTCGTCGCATAGCCGCCAATCGGTGCGTTTGCTTTTGTGAGTGCATTAAACAATGTCGTCTTGCCACTCTGTGGCAGGCCGATAATACCTATAGTAAGAGCCATTGAAGTTCCTCTGAATATTCTTTCTTAACAATCTGAAGCATTCTCTTTTGCGTTTGACATCTATCATATCAGATATCATCAAGCACTACTACTCTGATGTCTGTTTACACTCTCCCGATTACTCTCAACGCAACCTTTATAGCGCTTTCCCAACATCAGTGCGGGCCTGCCAGCCTTCTTATACACACCCCTTATTTATAGGCGACTACTCCAAATGCTTCTGGTCTGCGCACCACACGCGTAAATCCCGCTTCCTGCAGCCTCTTCAGCGCCCCTTTTGTTACCGTTCCACTTGACTTGCTTTCCAGGTTGCCTATGTAGTGAAACAGACGCCCTCCACGTTTCAATATTCTGTACAACTGTTGATAGAAGGTTCCTGAATAGAGTTCTCCCGCCAGACTAAAAACTGGGGGATCATGAATGATGCGGTCAAAACTATTATCGTCAAAGGTTGGAACAACCTCAAAGGCATCTCCCATGATCTGTCTGATCTTCGGATTACCAAAAAGATCCCGTGACCACGGATTGAGATGCGCAATCTCCTGCGCCCCTGGATCAAGCTCAATGGTAATCACCTGTTCAGCCGTCTTTGCAGCCTCAATCGCAGTGTAACCCAGGCCAGTAGCCGTATCCAGAACACGACCCACAACAGGTGCAATTGTAGCAATTTTTTTGCGTGTATCCTGCATGGGATCGATATCCACAATACGGTGCATTGTAAACCCTGCGATCAGCATGCTTGGTGTATGCTTTGTGGGCAAAAGACTACACACGCGATTGGTATACTCCGAGAACGTCTGAATCATCTGCACACCACTTTCTTTGACGATAAAGCAGTTCGTTGTAGCCTTCTTTATTCTTTCTATATCGGGCCATCTCACGTGCCCTCCCTGCGGAAATTCCACACCATCATCCGATAGGTTCACCGTTACAGTTGTGATGCCAAGATCAGGTGAAACTTCCAGCGCCGTATCTCCCTGCCGCCTGGCAACCAATAGTACCTCTGCCTGGATATACGAAAGAATAATAGGATATGACATAGAAAATTACTCCAACCACTTTCACTCATCAATGTATTGTGCATGTGCACTGTACCATACAGTCTTGATTGAGGCAACATTCATTTGTTATTGCTTTGTATATTTTAGAAAACGACCTTGCAGGTTTATTGCACAGAGGTGTTACAGTTGAAGAGAACATATCTCTTCCAGTCTGGAAACGATATATGTTGGGGGACCTGTCTTCCTATCTGATTCCTCACTCATAAACTTCCCCTGCTTTAACCAGATCGTTGTAGCTCCATTGGCATTTCCCCACCTGATACCACGTACAACGCGATCATCAACAATCGCGACCTCCCTGGGTGTCAGTGCAAGGCGCAACAAAGCCATTGTATATAAGCTATCCTTATCATTCTGGGCAAAGTACACTGCCGTGAAATACTTCTCGATCCCACATTCACGTATAATCTGAAGCCTCTTTTCAATATTTCCATCGCTGGCAAGCGAAACGATCACCAACAGATACAACTTTGAAAGAATTTGTAAGATGACCTCAGTCCCTGGAAACAGCATCTGATTTTCACTATCATACAGCGTTCTTCCCCAATCAAATATGATTGCTTTAACCATACCCATATCCTCTCCATCTCTTCCTTATGTATAAGATACTACTTAATACATTTGACAACTCTACTTCCCCACACTAGAGGGGCACACTATATAGATACGGATGATGTGCAAAAAATAGGAAATTATGATCTAAATACAAATCAAATACACAGGAGAGGCGCACTTGATACGTCTGTGAGCCTCCTCGGGCCAATAAACGAGCGTATCAAGTGCGCCTCTCCTATTCTTGTCTCCTACCTCTGGCGTTCGCTGTAAATTTCGAGCGCCCTATTAAGAAACTCCTGTTCCTCCCCGGTATACGTATACATCGACATATCAAACGGCTTTTGACCCTCTGGTAACGCATGAAATTCCTCCCACCACTTTCCTACACTCGCCTCTACATCCGCGTCCCCCTGTGAAAATCCTACGCTAAGCTCGTTCTTAATCTGAGCAACATTTTGCGCTTCCGCAGAGGTGGGATCAGCCCCTTGAGCAACTAAACGCCCCAATTCCTGTTTTACGAAGCGATATTGCTCATCAACCCGCTTCTGATCTTCCTCAGTCCATTCGTTAGAGTGAAGAGTATTGAGCTTCTGCCTCGCCTCCTCAGTGTAAGACTTTCTGCTTAACTCCTCCATCGTTTTCTGTTGCTCAGGTGTAAAGTATTTTGCCGACCAGTGTTCGTTCTGTTGGCCCATTTGAATCACCTGGATCACTCGTGCAATAGACTCCCAATTGCACCGTTCTGTTTGCAGTAATAGTTCGGTCTCCTCAATAGCTGCGATGATGGTATCGAGTTGCACGCGCTTCTCTTCCATCATTGCCTTCTGTTGCGCTAAAACTTCTTCCAGGCACTTCGGTCCTGTCTTCAGCAACGCTCGTATCTCCTCCAGCGAAAATCCTAAAAACTTGAGTGCCAGAATATTCTGCAATCTCAATAGATCTTCGTCAGTATATAATCGGTACTTTGACTCCGTATACAGCGAAGGCGATAACAGACCCACTTTGTCATAATAACGCAACGTACGCACCGTTACAGATGCCTTTTGAGCAAACTGACTGCTATGATAAAAACGCTGATCCAAGGTGCTCCTCCTTTCACTATCAGGAGTGTAATGCATGACGTAACGTCACAGTCAAGCCCTTTTCAACAGCAATTATCAAACACGTGCCTCAATGGCGTTCTCTTTTTCCGCATTACTAGAAGCCGCCTTTATAGTCATTGGTACTGCATGCTTTGGCCGTAATGTGATCAATGGAACCAGTTGCAATCGATAGTCCGGCACAAGTTGCAACCTGTATTGCTGTAAGATGGTAGCCAACAGTAACTTCGCCTCCAACTGCGCAAAAGGCATACCAATACACATGCGCGGACCGCCTCCAAATGGGAAGTAGGCCCATTGTGGAATCTTCTGTCCAGAAACAGGATCCCAACGCTCCGGGCGAAACTCTGTTGGGGCCTCCCAGATATCAGGCAACCTATGTACAACCCACTGACTAAAGAGTAATACCGTACCTGCGGGAAAATGATAGCCATCAAGATCAAATGCTTCAGTCGCCCGTCTTCCCTGGGTCCAGGCAGGAGGATACAGACGCATTGACTCATTCAGCACCCACTCCAGGTAAGGTAGCTTCCCAATGTTGTCAATAGTTGGAGTATCACTACCCAATACACTCTGTAATTCGTTGAGCAATTTTTCGTATGAGGCCGGATATTTTGATAGCAGATAAAATGTCCACGTCAGAGCCAGGGAAGTGGTCTCATGACCGGCGGCGACAAATGTCATAGTATGATCACGAATCTGTGTATCGGTTAGAGTATCTTCCCCTTCATGCGTCATAAGCAACATGGAAAGTACATCTCCTGCATCCTGCTTATCAGCTCGCCTCTGCTCGATAAGCTGATAGATAAACGTATCCAGTGTGCGTTTAGCAGCCATCCTACGACCATAGGAAGTAAACGGTTTGTCGATCTGCAACCCAAAAAATCCCTCAAGCAGGCTTACAGGATTACTAATCATCGCATTAAAAGAGGAACCCAGATCACCAAACCCATCACTCAGGTCAACATTAAAGAGGCACTTTCCCACAATGCGTAGCGTCAACTCCTGCATTGCACGAGTAATATCTATCGTTTCACCTTCATGCCAGTTCTTTAGCATATCCAGTGTATGCTTCACCATAATATCTGCGTAACCCTCAACACGCTTTTTATGGAATGCAGGTTGAACCATACGTCTTTGCAGACGATGAGTCTCTCCATCGATCGTTAATAATCCATCACCGAGCAATTGGCCTAGATTCTTAGCTACCTCTCGGCTAGTAAAGTTGCGTGGATTTTCTGTCAATATATAACGTACATGCTCTGGCCGAAAGAGCAATACAATAGGTGCCTTTCCTACATAGATGGTCGCCATATTTCCATATGTTTGTTGCAATTGTTGCAAATAACCCAACTGATCACGACGAAAACTCAGAAGGTTGCCAAAAAGAGGTAAGCGCCGGGAGGCCGGTGGCAGTTGCGTAGCTGTATGTTGTGTTGTGTTCATAGGTGTCTTCTTCGTCCTTGTATACTATTCACCTTGCTCTGCTCATATCATAGCGCAATCAGACTCTCATTTGCAGATCATTATGTCAATATCATACGATTACACACCAACATTCTTATCCCATATGCAGCACAAAAAGACGAATATACAATGCATGTCCAAAAATTTTTCCGCTTTTTCCTTCTTTCTCCGTATCTTTTCTCACAGAGGAACACAAATTCTATTCCTCAATACACATACAAGAGGATATACATAATGGGCAAACGTGGTAAGAAGCGGAAATTTTCTGATGTATGGGCAACACAGACACAGCTAGGTAACATGTTTAACCTTTCGGCAAAAGAAATAGGTCAGAAGCTGAACGAACTTGAATTACGTACATATAGTGCTGATCAACATAAATATATACCAACTCAACGTGCCATCAACGATGGTTTCTGCACTTCCACGCCATTGAAACATGGCATACCCTTCTACATGTGGCAGCGCGAAAAGGTCTCCTTGCTGTTACAAGAGAAATTCCAGATGGTGCCGTTGAGCGATACCGATATAGAACATCGTGAAACCGCTCTCTATCTTATCGAGACTGAGAAAGAAGCCGATGAAGGTTATGACAAAATGTACTATCTTTTCTTCGATACTATCTCGCCTGAAGATCTTCCTCCCATTATCGCATGGTCACTTATCGAAGCACGTAAAAACGCCGATCCAGTCTATCAGCGTCTCGTTGATGGGATTGCAGTAGAGGATTTCGCCATTATTAATTACCAGTTGGAGCGTCTAGGTTCTTCTATCCGCTTGCGATCAAACTCTAGCGCTGCACCTACTGAACAATCAGATGCTCCCACATAATGCGTATAGAAATTATTTTGCAGCAAAAACCTGATCATCAGCATAGAACTACGCACTCCATTGCGCACTATGCTGAAGAAATTCCCTTGCTCAATTGCTTCAGGCAAATTATAATAGCAATGTTTTCACCATACACGCAGAGGAAATAACATGCAAATTAGTGAACCGGCTGAATATGTTATCCTGGGCTTGCTTAAAGGTAAGTCTATGCATGGCTACGAAATGTTTCAGCAGTTCCAAAGTGGGGCGCTGGGTCAGATAGTTCACATCGAAATGAGTCAGTTGTACGCATTTCTCAAAAAGTTGGAGCGCATGACTTATATTGAGGCCGATCTGGAGCCACAAGGTATGCGTCCACCACGCAAAATTTTTCACCTTACAGAGGAGGGTCAGAGTACATTCTTGCACTGGCTGACCTTGCCTGTTGAAAAACCACGCGATATTCGTATACTCTTTCTGGTCAAATTATATTTTGTGCAGTTGTATCTTCCCGCCCAAACGCTCTATCTCATAGAACAACAGATACAGGCATGCGCACATTTCCTTGAACATCTGGAGGCAAAACATTTCACTATCACAGACCAGGCAAACGATGAGGCATTCTTTAACCATGTTGTACTACGTAGTCGTATTCATCAAACGCACTCTCTATTAGAATGGTTACACGAGCTTCAGAATGAGTTGGCAATCCCTCATTGATGCCTATGTATAGAGCATTGTTTGGGACAAAAGCAATTTATGCTGTGGATTGTAGCTTTTATCACAGCTACCACACGATACCGACTGCGAATACCGTCTTGTTCTGGGATAGGTTTTACCACAGCTCGGACATTCATAGAGGTAACGGATTGGACGACGTTCACGGCGTTTCTGCTCTCTACGCACACTCTCTTCATGTAGTAGCAGACGCAATTCTTCTAGTCCATATCCAGTGATTGCAGCCTCATCCGCAGCAATCGCATCATAGCCATGGTGATGATGACGGCGTGGCGTTCCATTCACGCGATCAGCAAGGTGAATTAACTCATGCGCGATAGTCACTTCAATTGACTTCGGTTGCATATCAGGCTCTATAAAGATAACGTGGCGATGCGTTGCATGCTCCTCGTATCCCGGAGTTTTACGTTGCCGTGGGGGAAATGCTGGAATATAACAGTAACAACCCAGCGTCATTGTGTTAAGCCGCTTGCCTGTCCATAATCCATACTCCTGACGATCTTGCGTTAGCGCTAGAAGGCATAATTCTTGTGCTGATAGTTGTAGCTTTTGCCAGTAGTGGGTTAGCCAACGCCACACCACAGCTTGATCGCCATGAACAATCGGTTCCGCTTGTAATAGCGGGAGGACAGGGACTTTATGTCTTGTCAGACGTGCGTTCGCCATAACCGCTTTTCAACTCCTGATGAGCTGTCAGAAAACCCTTTTATTAACGCAGCCACCTGCAGCCTCATCCTGGGAGGCGGATTCTCTATAACAGCCACCTTCCCTTGCGAAGTTGCCTTATCAGTATAACAAGCACAACGTATAAATGCAAATCTGTATTTTTCTGTTCTCCGTCGTACTTCTTACATCACAACCGTTCGTAACTCCAACTGACCATCTCGCCGTTATGATAAGGCATGGATCCATGAAAAGGGCGTGGATCATCATCAAAAACCATTGGCAGGAAAAAACGATCACTAGGCCAGAGCGATAGGGTGGAAAGAGAAGTAAGTGGCACCCATTCGAGTGTACCCTCGTGGTTACCAGTAGAGGCATCTCCATGCCAACTCTCAATACGGAAGATAAAACCAAACCAGTCTTCACCATTTTTCCCAAATCCAGGCCAGGAAATCGTTCCTCGCAATGCCATACGTTCTGCCATCAGGCCCGATTCCTCCAAAATCTCACGGCGCATGCCACTCACAATATTCTCATCTGCCTCTATTCGGCCACCGAGACCATTATATTTACCGAAATGGATATCATCGGGCCTTTTATTGCGATGAATCATTAATATTTCGTTACCATCGGGTGACAGAATATATCCCAAAGTAGCCAAAACAGGTTTAAACATTCCTCTATGCATCCTTTCCTGACGCCTTGCTGTAAAATACAAAAGTCCACGTTCTTTTATCAAGTTATAAAGAGCAGGCATGATATACTGTTGATCTGTTACAATAGAAAAAGATTGGTATAAATATGACTCCTCCAACGTCTAATAATCATAACGAAACTGACCAACAAACGGTAGATTCCGTAGTAATGCCCTCCGACGAATTTTTACAAGCGCTCGTTACTGAATTCGACAATGGCGATACGATAGGCATCATTCTTGATGGAAGCTACGCTCGAGGGAATGCGACACCTTATAGTGATATAGATCTGACCCGTTTCTATAAAGATGAGGCATCCCTACTTCCACACCAACTCCTCTACAAAAATGGACTCCTGATAAGTGTAAACACGAGAAGTGTTGCAGGTATTCGTGCTGATCTTACCAGGCCAGAAAAGGCTATCTTCCTGGCTGCTACACGGCGACGTATTCTCTTAGATAAAGATGGCTCAGTGACAGAACTGGCTCAGGAGATTGCTACATTTCACTGGGAACCGTTGCGGCAAAAGGCATTTGAGTATGCGAGTTTCCAGATGATGCTTGCAGCTAAACTCGTTCACAAAATATTAAGCGAAATACTGAGACGCAATGACATGGCAATTGCATATACAACTACCAATCTCCTCTCCTCCTTGACAGAAATTGTCACCGTACAGGGCGGTATACCTATCATAAGCGAGAGCGTTTATTATCAACAGGTCGAGGCGGCAGTAGGTATGAACACGGCCTGGACCCATTATCACAGACTGGTGGCCGGGGTCGATACGTTACCTGCAAATGTGTCTTTTATTACAATACGCGCTGTTGCCGCGCTCCATCTCTATCAAGAGACGATTTCGCTCTTAAAACCTACCATGCAACCCAAACATATAGCAGTTGCAGAGCAAGCCATGCGCGTTTTTCAGGAAGCAGGGCCGCGCCTCAGATTATAATCAGTGGTGCTTCCTGAATATCGGCTTCTGGAAGCACCACTGAAAAACTGTTGCACTAGTGAGTTATTGTTTGTTGCGGTTGATAAGTACCAGGCTCACTCCGAAAACTTATGGCAAAGCGGTTCCAGGCGTTGATGGTAACTACCGCAAGGGTAAGATTAGCCAATTCCTCCTCAGCGAAGTGAGCTGCAACTCGTTCGTAGATATCATCAGGAACGTGATTATCCGCAATCAAAGTCAGTGCTTCGGTCCATTCCAGCGCGGCACGCTCTCGCTCACTATAAAACGGTGCTTCTCTCCAGGCAAAAAGGAGATAGATGCGCTGTTCACTCTCTCCAGCGGCGCGAGCGTCTTTTGTATGCATGTCAATACAGTAAGCACATCCATTAATCTGGGAAGCGCGTATCTTAACGAGTTCAATGAGCGATGACTCTAAACCGCAATTTTTTACTGCATGTTCAAGCTGTGACATCGCTCGATAAGCTTTTGATCCAGTTGTAGCGTAATTAAGACGGGTAACCATATGATGATTCTCCTCGTATATGTTGCTTTCCTCATGGCACCTTTGCAGATGCCATGAAAAAGAACACTTATTATCGCAACATCGTTGCCGCTGCCTGTTGCGCCAGATTAATCAGCCAGAATGGGAGCAAGGTGCCCATTCCCAGAGTACCAAGCACGGCAATACCCAGACCAAGCCATGAGAACCAGCTAAGCCCACTACTATCCGACTCCTGCTCAACAGTTTTATCTCCGACAGCTGCTGTTTGTGAAAGCTTCACACTGGGCGTTCTTACAGCTACTGCTGTGGCACTACCAGATGTTGCAAGGCCACCAGTTCTCCCTTGTGTCCTTGCAGCAGTACGCCTTACACCAGAAGGAGTTGCAGGTATAGGAGAGGCCGGAATCTGGGTCGCAGCTATCTCCGTACTACTCTCACGCTCCATGAACATAGTAGCAATAGTTCGCAGATAGTAGTAGATACCCAGGATGCTGGCAAGCACGCCGATAATCAATAATTCTGGATGTCCACCGACAAGTGCGGTATAAAACAGGTAATATTTGGCGGCAAAACCACCCATTGGAGGGAAACCTGCCAGGGCAAATAGAAAGAATGCCAGCAATCCAGCAAGCACAGGTCTACGATACCAGAGGCCACGTAGATCTTTCACATCATTGCCAGAGTTGTCCACACGCTCCAAAAGGGAGACGACGCCGAATGCTCCCAGGTTCAGAAAGGCATAACAGAGCAAGTAAAAGAGAATCGCCCCAGTGCCCAATGTTCCTCCGACAACGACGCCTATTAGCAGGTAACCAGCATGTGCAATGCTAGAATAGGCGAGCAGGCGCTTAACATTGCTTTGTACAAGCGCCATGATATTGCCGCCCACAATAGTTAGCACTGTGATCGCCCAGACAACTGGCATCCAGTCAGCCTGAACAGGTAAAAAGACTAGACCAAAGACGCGTGCAAAAGCGACGAGTGCAGCAACTTTCGTTCCTACAGACATAAAAGCAGTTACCGGTGCTGGTGCTCCCTGGTACACGTCTGGTGTCCACGCCTGGAAAGGGAGTGCAGAGACCTTAAATGCGAAACCAACGCTCAACAATCCGAGCGCAATAATCAGCAGTGTAGGACTCTGGAGAGCGATGCCGATTGGATGACTGTGTGTCGCGATATTTCGTACAATCGCAGCTACACCATTAAATGCTGTATTACCCGTAGCTCCATACGTCATTGCAATACCATACAGCAGGAATGCAGATGCAAATGAGCTAAGCAGAAAATACTTCATGCCCGATTCTTGCGAACTCTTGCGTTGAGCCACAAATCCGCACAGGATATATAGGGCCAACGAGAGCATTTCCAGGCCAACAAAGACAATCAAGAAACTGGTTGCCGCCGCAAGTAACATCATGCCGGTAGTAGCAAGCAACATAAGTGCATAATATTCACCCTGATGCACCAGTTTTAAACGTTTGAGGTAGACTGGAGAGAATAGAATCCCTAGACCACCGGCAGTCAGAATAATGAGATAAGCATAAAGCGAGCCCCAATCTGAACCTACCATGTTATTAAATGCTGTATGCTGATCTCCCACAAGGAACAGGGTGATCGTTGCTGCAAGCGCGCCCAGGATACCTAGAAAGGATAGGGTAGGCAGAATAGTATAGTTCGCGGGACCCCTATGCTTGAGGCTTTCTCCTGCCTGGGGTAGCAAAATATCCACGATCATCACGATCAGCGTTATACCTATCAGCACTAGCTCAGGTGCGATACGCCCCCAATCCGCAGGGGCAACTGTAAATGTAAATGTCATAAAAACCCTCGTTACCCCACAGATTATTTGATAAACAGACTACCAAGATTCTGCATAATGTTGGTGACTGATGGCTCCATTAAAGCAGTGAGTGGTGCTGGATACAGGCCAATAAAAAAGATCAGAACCAGTAATGGGAGTAAGGCAACAAACTCGTCTACACGGATATCAACCAGTGTGCCTTTACGAAGTAGTACTCCTACATTCCCATCAGTCTTGCGTGGCCCCTCCATCACATTCTGGAAAAAGCGAATCATATACCAGGCAGCAGGTACAACAACAATCGTACCTAACACACCAAAGGTAACATTATTGCGGAACGTGCCAAGCAGAGCTGGGAACTCGCCCGCAAAGCTATTCAATCCAGGCAAGCCAAGCGAGGAAAGCGAGGCAATGAGCATAACCGTCGCCAGGACAGGAATACGTGTCGCGAGGCCGCCAAAGTCACCAATGCGGCGCGTCCCAGTACGCTCCTCAAGGAAGCCAACGAGCAAGAAAAGCGCAGCGATGGTAATACCATGATTAACCATTTGTAGCACTGATCCCTCAACCCCTTGCGTATTGAAGGCAAACATGGCAAGTATGATGACACCCAGGTGACTGATGCTCGAATAGGCCAGGATGCGTTTGAGATCCGTCTGAGTTAATGCCTGCCATGCACAGTACAAAATACCGATGACAGCCAGTATTCTGAACAGAGGGGCAAGCGTCTGAATTGCATTTGGAAAAAGTGGGATGCAGAAGCGCAGAAAGCCATAAGCACCCGCCTTTGCCATCGCACCAGCAAGCATTGCGGTTACAGGTGCAGGTGCCTCAGTATAAGCATCAGGCAACCAGCTATGGAATGGGACCAGCGGAACCTTGACAGCAAAAGCAGCAGCGAAACCTAGCAGCAGCCATACCTGTATCCCATTATCCAATTTGCCATTGAGTAAGGTGATCAGGTCAAGTGTGTAGCCGCCTCCGCTGGCTTGCTGATGAAAGTAGCCCAGCGCAATAATAGCGGCCAGCATGAGAAAACTGCCGACCGAAGTGTAGAGTACGAACTTGAATGCCGCATAGATACGATGTTCGCCACCCCAGGCACCCACCAGGAAATAAGCAGGTATGAGCATCACTTCCCAGAAGATGTAGAACAGGAAGAGGTTGCTAGCAAGAAAGACGCCGATTAAGCCCCCTTCCAGAAGCAACATGAAGGCCATATAGTTCTTGACCTTCCGGTCGATACGGAACGAGGCACCGATACAGACCACAGTTAGAAGCGCCGTTAACAAAACTAACAGGGCACTGATGCCATCTATAGCCAGGCTATAATTGATACCCAGAGATGAGATCCACGTCACATTCTGGACGAGGTAGAAAGTGCTACCCGTGAACGGTGCACTCAAACTCACCTGAGAGTAGATAAGTACTGCGATGATGCTGACCACAAGGCTTGCGATTGCGATACCAAGCGCCGTCCAACGAATGACGTTAAGTTGATCTTTCGGAAAAAACAAGAGAACGATTGCTCCCACGATGGGAAGAAACGTGATAAGTGAAAGCATGACCACTACCCCCTCACCGTATAATATAGAACAATCAGTACGACACCAATCATAATTGCCAGAGCATAATTTCGCATATAACCGGTTTGTAAACGGCGTAATCCTGTGCTACTACCCCGGAAAATTAAAGCGATACCACGCGACGCACCGTCAAGCGTAAAGCTTTCGACAGCACGCGTCGCACCTCGACTCAATGCCAGGATAGGACGAATGAGAACAAGCGTAAGCGCTTCATCAACGTAATACTTATGGAGTACTAATTGATAGAATGGATTACGGCTTTCTTTATATTGGAAGCCACGCCCATATAGACGCCAGGCCAACAAGATACCCGCAATGGCAAGCACAAGGCTCAATCCAGTTGAGACCCAGCTCAGGCCAATAGATGCGTCTGGCACCTTTACAGCGCTGAAACCCTGAACAGGTGCCAGGAAGCTCGCCAATGGATGCCATTTCGAGGCACCAAAAAGTGCCAGCGAGCCAACAAATCCACCAACGATCGAGAGGATGCCCAGAATAATCAATGGGACAGTCATTACGCGTGGAGCTTCATGAATATCATTGTAGTGCACAACACCTGAATGATGTCCGCCGCCAGCAGGTTCTTCATCCTGCTCTTCATGAGTCTGAGCCGTCGCAGTCGCACCACGATATGTTCCCATAAAGATGCCAAAGAAGAGACGGAACATATAGAATGCGGTGAGTGCGACCGTTAACAACCCGACAATCCACAGAATGTAAACGAGAGGATTGCCGGTACTCTGTGCATAGGCCAGCACGGAACCAAGAATTTCGTCTTTACTCCAGAAGCCTGCAAAGGGGAATATCCCACTGATTGCCAGAGTCGCGATCAGAAATGTCCAGAAGGTTATCGGCAACCGGGAGCGTAAGCCGCCCATTTTACGCATGTCCTGCTCACCCGCAAGCGAGTGAATCACGGCTCCCGCGCCCAGGAAGAGCAACGCTTTAAAGTATGCATGAGTGGTTAGATGCAAGATACCAGATGTATAATTATGCACGCCCTCACCCATGAACATGTAGCCAAGCTGGCTGAT
>JACDAE010000098.1 GCA_013695595.1 Ktedonobacteraceae bacterium
CGTACACTTCCAACAAAGTAAAGGGCGTGTTTGGCGCCTTTCAGTATCCTCTTACGGATCGACACCCCTGCAACGCCGCCAGAGGAGTTGCTGCGCCAACCACTGCTTGACACTTTCAGTATCCTCTTACGGATCGACACCCCTGCAACACCTGGTCGCCGATCCAACGACGTACGTCACACGCCTTTCAGTATCCTCTTACGGATCGACACCCCTGCAACTACTATCTTCTGCGCTTATCGTAGTATGATCTTCCTTTCAGTATCCTCTTACGGATCGACACCCCTGCAACACATTGAATTTCAATTAAAAACAAAATTTAGCTCAACTTTCAGTATCCTCTTACGGATCGACACCCCTGCAACGTTTTTCACATAAAATTGCCTGGTAGCAATTTCAAACTTTCAGTATCCTCTTACGGATCGACACCCCTGCAACTCTATCTAACTGGTAAGCCAGGATTAGGTAAGACCCTTTCAGTATCCTCTTACGGATCGACACCCCTGCAACCGCGCCCCTCCCAAACAAACACCACTCCCAGTTCCTACGGAAAGAGCGACACAGACCCTCTGACGACCTTCTCAGCGCGTCAAATTTCACCCATCACCCACCAACAAGTATACCACATGGTTCCCAATCCGAAAACCTCTTTTTGTACCAAAACCAGGGGGGATTTTCGAGAAGAAAATGGATACTTTTTGCGCTTTAAGATATATTTAAAGCGTCAATCAGGGCCATTTTCGCCCTGATTACACATTTTTTGATGAAATGCCAAAAGGTTTTCGGGAGAGGCCTTTATAATGCCCCTTAATGTGGACTTGTCGCTGGCATCTTTGTGTTCTCATCTTCTCTGACGCCACCACATTTCATACATAGTTCGGATGCTTCAGGGTCTCTTTTATGGTAAGATCGGCCCGCCATGCCTTTTCAAGATGCTGACAGAGAGTATTTATGTTCTTTTCAAGTGACAGCTTCACTAAAGTACTAGCAACTGCCAGTCTATTAGCAAGTCGTGTGCTAAAAACGTCTTATGGGATAGAACGATACATTTCTTGCAATTTTTTAGGATGTTGTTGTGGAGTATATATTCCCATTATTCGATGTTGACAGGAGTTTGTTGATGACATTTCTGTTTATTGCGACCATCGGACCCGTCCAGCCCTTCATCGCCAGCGCCCGGCGCACACGCGACCTCTATGTTGGCTCAACCTTGCTGAGTGAACTCTCGAAAACTGCCGCCAATGCTATCGCCAGAGAAGAAGGCATTGCTCATCTCATCTTCCCTACCCCTGCTGATGAAGGTGAACTGGAACCAGGGACATCCTTCAATGTTGCCAATAAGATTGTGGCGATTGTCGACCGCGATCCGCAGCAGGTGACGGAACTGGGGAAGGTTGTGCGGGAGGCTATTAACCAGCGGCTCACTAGTATACGAGACGAGGCATTTCATAGCATTCAATTTGCCGATGAGGATAAGGCAAAGAAACAGATTGACAACCTGGTTGAATATTCCTGGGTTGCTGTCCCCTTTGGCACGAAGGAGACTCCAACATATGAGGCGGCCCGCGAAAGAGCGGAGGCTACACTCTTTGCACGCAAAAACACGCATACCTTTGGTCCCGTGACATGGGGCAGCGAACAGGCGAAATCTTCGATTGATGGGAAGCTGGAATGTGTTATTCCCAAAGACTTGTATCAGGGCAAAGAAGGTCAGGCAAAGAAGCTGTATACATGGTATAAAGCTGGACCCCATGAACGTCTCTCTGCCGTCGATCTGCTCAAACGGTTGGCCGCAAATCAGCTTCTCAAGACCAATGGAACACCTACCCACATCGTCCTTAGCACGTCCCATATTGCGGCGACTCCGTTTTTGCAGCGGCTCAATAGGATGACTCAGGATGAGCAGGAGCGTGCAAAAGAAGCGTGGAAGAAATACCTTCAACAGGTAGATCGGCTTGTACCATCTCATCGACAGGATGAACCCACCTCGCCTCTGCTGGAAAGATTGCCTTCTGTACATTCAGAGACAAACCTGCCAGAGAACTATTTAACGAATGAGGTGATCGGAACCTGTGATGGTGCTATGCTCTTTGAGGAACGCCTTCTGGACGATATGGTCACGCAAGAGCGTAAAGAGAATAAGGCATTTAAGGATGCTCAAGCCGCACTCAAGCAATTTTTCAAGACGGTAGGCATGCATCCATCGCCTTACTATGCTCTTCTGCTTGCCGATGGTGATGGCATGGGCAAAGCGATTGAGGCCCATGCCAAGGGTGAGCACGGCGCGGAGCACCATCGCAACCTCTCAAAGGCCCTCTCACGTTTTTCAGAAGATGTTGAAGCAATCGTTCAGAGACATTATGGCTCGCTCGTCTACGCAGGTGGCGACGATGTCATGGCCCTGCTCCCTCTGGATGCCGTACTAGAGTGTGCACACGAACTAGCTAAAAAATTCAAGGAAGAGCTGCATACGTTTTCCTATCAGGAGAAAGATAAAGAAGGGAAAGAAATAACAAAATGGCCCACCTTATCGGCAGGTATTGCAGTTGTGCATCATGTTTCTCTGCTCGACGAAGCCCTGGCCCTGGCACGTTCAGCCGAGCACAGAGCCAAAGATCAGCCAGGGAAAAACGCGCTTGCCATCACCATTAGAAAACGCAGTGGAGAAGATTATCCGCTCACGGTTGGATGGGACAATGATACACAATCAAGTCAACATAGCATGTTATACGAACAGCTCAGGGAAATCATTGCACTGTATGAGGGTGGCTTCATCCCGAAGGGGGCCGCGTACGAATTGCGAGATATGGTTCAGCGTTTGCAGCCAGCCAGGGGTGATCTGGAAGCCGAGCAACTACAGAAGATCATACAGATTGACGCAGCTCGCATTCTACGCCGCAAACTCCTCTTGCCAGAACGTTCAGACGAACGGAAAGAGGTTGAGAAGAAATTCGCAGACTTGCTGAAGATGATCGGTGTAGAGAAAGATGTGAACCGCGCATTTATGTTCGAGCAAAAGGTCGATATGACGCAATTTATCAATGCACTGATCGTCGCGCAGGTATTTGCCGAAGAAGCGGGCGAGCGCAAGGGAAAGGATCAACTCGATGGATGAAACATCGCAAAAGAACGACGCATTAAATGTCTGGGTGATTGAGCCACATGAGCCGCTGATCTTTCGCGATGGCCGCCCATTCAATCTCAAGCCGGGCATCATCGCCCAATCGCTGCCATTCCCGTTTCCGTCAACTACGACGGGCGGGGTGCGCTCGCAAGCAGGCCTCAACGAACAGGGCGTTTTTGTCTATAAGTCCAAGGACCAACTAGAGACATTAAAACAGCTCAAAGTGCGCGGTCCCCTGCTGGTTCAAATTACGCATCATGATGAGGGCGATGGGCGGGAAAAAGAGGATACACTAGAATGGTTTGTGCCCGCGCCTGCCGATGCGCTCCTGCTCAAGCCCGGCGATGATGCTCTCAAGCCCGGCGACGATGCTCTCAAGCCCGGCGACGATGCGTCATCAGAAATAAAGGCATTGTTAAAACGTCTCGTGCCAATTAAGACGACGGTGAACGAACTCACAGATCTGACCTCTGTTCATGAGGATAAAGGGAAGCCGCCGCTGCACCTGGTGGGCATGCAGCAGTACATCTCTGGCAAGCCGGTGGAGAAGCCGCCACGCTATTGGAAGTGGCACGTGTTTCAAGAATGGTTGCTGAACCCCGAAGAAAATAAGATCAAGGAGTGGAGCGATCTTGGCATCGTAGGTCTGGCGCAAGAAGAGCGTACACATGTTGGTATGGATAGAGAGAACCACAAAGGCAAGGATGGCGCACTTTTTGCCACGCGCGGGATGGAATTTGTGGCCTTCAACGAAGATGAAGGCTTGCAAAAGGCACATCCATTAGGGCTGGCAATGATCCTGGAAAAAGACGCCCAGCCGGTTCCGCGTGAAAACTTCGCCACGTTCGGAGGTGAGCGACGTATCGTGCGCTGGCGCAACTACACCTCCAACACGCTTAGCTGTCCCACAGAATTGATCGAAAAAATCGTGGTGGGGGAAGATAAAGTATGGTCGTGCCGGATGATCTTGCTCACACCAGCCTACTTCAAAGAGGGCTTTTATCCAACCGAGATTCAAAAAGAGCAAGATGGAGTCAAGCCAATCATAAAAGCCATCGCCATCCAGCGTCCCGAAGTGATTTCGGGCTGGGATCTCGTCAGTAGAGTGCCAAAGAAGACGCGCCGCCTTGCACCAGCTGGGACCGTCTTCTTCCTTGAGCTACAAGGCGAGCAAGAGGCGATCAGAAATTGGGTAAGGAAGTACTGGCTACAGTGCATCAGCGACAACGACGACAATAACGAACCACAGGATTGTAACGATGGCTTTGGATTAGCCGTTATCGGCACCTGGGATGGACAATTACACGAGATGAAGATAGGAGAGTAGGTATGCGGAAACGAAAACAGCCAGAAGCACCGCCACCAAAGGTTGAGGTACAGAAGCAAGAAGGCATCATCACACAGGAACGCGAGTACAAATTAATCACCCCTCTATTTGGAGGAGGTGCAGTGACAGGCGCACCCGATGAGGTAACCATCATACGTGGCACAGAGATACGTGGACACCTGCGCTTCTGGTGGCGTGCCTGCTACGGTGGACGCTATGCGACGGTGAAGAAAATGAAAGAGGACGAGGATCGCATATGGGGAGCAGCGGCGAAAAAGGATGAGAAGTTAAAGGGGAAGATAGAGGGACAAGAGGACGAGGATAATGGACCAAAGGAAATGACGGTACAGATTATGGTCGCAGTCCTGAATAAGGGAACCGCAGTAGAACCATTTCCTATTCTAACTCCCAAAGAATACAAAAATAAAAAGGGGAAAGAGACAAGAAATAATTGGGAGTCTCCTTATGACCAAAATTCAGGCGTACCAGAATATGCAGCATTCAGCCTGCAATTGACCAGTGATGAGAAACTACCAGAGAAACGACCTGCCAGCAAAATGGTCTATGAAAACATTCAATTTAGATTAACTCTTTCTTTCTCTAAAGAAATCCATCAAAATAAAAACATCCAAAAAGACATTGAAGGAACTCTTTGGGCATGGGAAACATTTGGTGGGATTGGAGCTCGCATAAGGCGTGGTTTTGGTGCCGTACAACTTACCAAAATCAATGAAAAAGATAATACCGATTTGCCAACTGGCAATAACGTTATTCAATGGCTTCAAGACCATATCACTGAATTATGGGCCAGGAGTGAACCACCCGTGAAAGGTAAAGCACCAGAAAATGTGCCTTGTCTGTCGCCAGATACTTGCCTGTCGCGAGATATAAAAATGCAATTTATCGGACCCTTCGACACTACTACAAAGGCGTGGACCAGGGCAATTGAACGGCTCGTGAAATATCGACAGCACGATAATGGCCGTCCCCAAAAATATGGATATAGTAACTGGCCGGAGTCAGAAACCATACGGATACTTACCCATAAGAAAGATGCAGACGCTTCATCGCTTCCACAGAAGTTTCCAAGAGCTGCATTCGGTCTTCCTATCATCTTTAACTTCATTGGATACCCCGATCTGCAAAAACGCCCCCTACAAGGTGCAAGTAAAAACCATGAACGTCTCGCCAGTCCTCTTATTCTGCGTCCGTTGATGTGTAAAAAGGATAAAGACAAAAATGATGTGGTCGTTGGTCTTGCAATAGTGCTAGAAAATTTCAGTTTTCCACCAGAAGGGATCGTTTTCATAGAGAAAAACGGAACACTTCATCCCGTAAATCCATACATTGATGATGATGAGGTAGATAGAATAAAGCCTATTCGCGAGGCAGACGTTTTAAACGATTTTATGAAATACTTTTGAGGAGATCAATAATGAAAGCACAACTCACCTTTATACACGCACTCTCACCCTTACACGCAGGCATAGGCCACGGAGCAGGCGTCATCGATCTGCCTATTGCCCGTGAAAAAGCAACGGGCATTCCATTCCTGCCAGGTTCCTCAACGAAGGGGGCGTTACGTACACGCTGTGCGCAAGATAAACAGTTGGAGCAATATCAAGGGATCTTTGGCTCCGAGCCGTCCGAGGTCCAGGAGATGCGGACAGGCTCGGTCCAGTTTACAGACCAGCGGCTCCTGCTGCTCCCCGTGCGCAGTATCGCCGGAACCTTCGCATGGGTCACATCGCCCTATGTATTGCGCCGCTTTCTGCGTGACCTCATCGAAACGCAAGGCAAGGAAGCAGCACTCTCCCTCCCCATTCCACACATTGAGGAGAAAAATCAGTGTATTGTTACGCACGAGAGCAAACTAAAACAACTACAAAAGAAGAACCAACAAGAAGTACAGATGGTCTATCTGGAAGATTTCGATCTCACCGTCGATACCACAGCAGCCGAGCAGATCGACACATGGGCAACAATGCTGGGTCAAGCTATTTTTCCCGATGAGGATGCCTGGAAAGTTATGTTCAGCGAACGCATCTGCCTTGTCCACGACGATCTTTTCCACTTTATGTGCCAGCATGCCACCGAGATTATGACACGCATCAGATTGCAGGATGACACCAAAACGGTTACAGATGGCGGCCTCTGGTATGAAGAGGCGCTTCCGGCTGAGACCATCCTATCCGGTATCGCCGTCATCAATCCGGTCCCCCCAATCCCTTTTAGCGAAACACAGATCTCGAAAGCCCTCAACGATATCACGGAGAGAACACTGCAATTCGGCGGCAAAGCCACTGTCGGACGAGGATTATGCAGAGTACATCTGGTATAGGAGGATAATATGCAGACACGCGATCAAAAATATGCACTTGACGCCTATAACAATGTGTTGGCAATAAAAGGCAAAGAGGATAAGAAGACGGCTCGCAAGTATGGCGTGATGTGCCACAAGTTGCCCATTCTTATTCACACGGCGGGATTAGCGCAGGCACTGGCATTTGTAGAATCACGCAAAGATGTGATCTATAAAATTGACTTCCTGGACAATCTTGGCAAGACAATAGGTGCAGAAGGAAGGTTGACAGAAGCGGCTAGAACCGCAGAACTGAATGAATACATGCGCCTCACAGCGCAGGTTATGGAGGCGTTAGTCTGGTACAAGCGTTTCGCGCAATCGATCCTGGGCGTGGATGCCAGCGATAACGAAGAGGAGGAAGAGAAATAGATGGGCGAAGCAGCTAAAAATAGTTATCGAGATGCCCTTGAACCGCTCTATAGTGGACTGTATAAGGGTGAGAAAGAACCTGAAGACATTCATCAGGGTAAGGATACAAACGCTAGCCTGTGGCTCGATAAGTATATAAAGGTGCAGAGTCAGGAGGATACAGACAGTCGCAGCGGCCTGGTGAAAGAGGTCAGCGAGATCGCTCTTCCCAAAGCATACAGCCAGTTTTACGAACGCTGGGAGCAGATGCTCACAAGTGCGGGTGTGACGCCACAACAGAGGCGCACGGCAATGGTAAAAGGGCGTATGATCATTGGCCTGGGCGACGAAAGCGTTCTGGAGACATCCATTACCTTGCATCACACCTATGGCGTTCCTTATATACCAGGTAGTGCACTGAAAGGATTGGCCGCCAGCTTTGCACGGCAACGACTTGGACCAAAGTGGCAAAAGGGTCAGGAGGCCTACAACGTTGTTTTCGGGACCAGCAAAGAAGCGGGATTTATCACCTTTTTCGATGCGCCCCTGGTCGCCAATTCTAAACAACCGATCCTCCACCGCGACATTATCACCGTGCACCATCCTGAATACTATCAAGGCAACGGCGCGACGCCCTCTGACTGGGATAGTCCCACGCCGATCCCATTTCTTAGCGCGACGGGTACATATCTCATTGCATTGGCGGCCCCTGATCTGGATCATCAGCAGACCTGGATCAATAAGACCTTCGCCATTTTGCGCTACGCATTAGAGGAGATGGGGATTGGAGCGAAGACATCGAGCGGATATGGTCGCATGGAACTTGCGCTAACCGAGGATGACACCATTGGAGAGACCGAGGTAGCGGAAGAAATCGTACCAGAGCCAGCATCGACGAGCCTGTTACGCAAAATTGCAGCGGCACCCCAGGTCACCTACGAACTATTCGCCGCCTGGGAGCAATTACCTCCCGATGACGAGCGACGGATTGAGGCTGCGGAGGCACTGGTACAAAAATGGGATAGTGGGGGTGGCAAAAAGAGGATGCCGAAAGAGGAGAAGCGGTATCAGATACTGAAGAAATTCATTGCAGAGAACGCGGCCAAGTAAGAAGAGAGGGAAGATATGACGAGTATGCACGCAGCACGCTTAGGGGGCGATGACTATCAACATCTTTATTCCTGGTTCCTGGCACTGGCACTGAAATTGCCTGGAGAGCAGGCCTGGAAAGTCACTGTAGAAGATAAAACTGGTGAAAAAGTTGATGATGTCACGGTTCGCTATAAAAGCGATGCAACACAGCCAGATTGTTACTACCAGATCAAATTTCACATTGATCAGCGTTCTATGTATTCCTATCATAGCCTTATTACAGGAAAGAAGGGGAAGAGCTTACTGGAAAATTTCTGGAAATCGTGGAAAAAACTCAGCCCCGGCGCATCTGAAAGAGGAATAGAGTTATGTCTTCTCAGTAATTGGGCCTGGGATAGTCAGGATGCGCTGGGGCAGTTGGTAAGTGGATTTCATGACAGGATCAAGGTAGATGTATTCATGGCGGCATCTTCTGATAGCCCCATTGGTCAGATACGCCAGACGTGGCAGCAGAAATTACAAGCCAGTGACGAGGATTTTAAAGCATTCATTAGCTGCCTTTATTTTCAGCTTGGATATAGTTCTACTAATCTTGAAAAACAAGTTCTTGATCGCATGAGGTGGTTGCAGCTCAAAACAGACACGATTACGTTGAAGGCGATAACAAATATTGTACGTGGTTGGATTAAGGGAGATCAGCACGAAATAGATCTTTACCTTTTGAATGAAACGCTCAAGAACCGGAACCAGGATTTTTACTTGCCGAAAGAGCAAGAGCGGTTTGTCACAATTCATATGGAAACGGTAAAGAATGCGAAACCTACTAGTGAGCCAGATTACCATCTCGACTGGGTTGATCTTTTTGTTCCCGATGAGAAAGGTTTTGGGGGCCACCAACTGAAAGATCCGACTGGTTGGAATACGGTGTTACGCCCACAACTTTTTGAAATCGAGAAAAAAATCTCTGCTACTAACCCATATACTTTAATAAAGGCCAGTGGGTGGTCTCGTCTCTCCCAGTGGTTTGCCTTTGGGTATGTGTTTGCAAGTGTGGCTGGATATACCATTGAAGTGGATCTACCCAACCAACATTGGAGAACCGATGTGGAAGCAAATCAGGATTTTTCGCTGGAGGTAACGAGTGCTGGAGGCTCTTTCGACGGTGAACCTATTTCTGGCAAAGGGACAACGGTAGTAGTGGGCATCAGTGCTGAAACATCATTAGATCCAGATATACGCAGATATTTGGAGACCCAAACCACGTCAGTTCTGGCAGTGCTCTTATTGCAAGCGAAACCGGATCGATTGAGGAATGCAGGAGATGCTGTGGCCCTGGCAAACATAGTAAAAAAACGAGTAAGTGCATTCGTCAGGCAGCAAAATGCCAGTCGTCTTCTCCTGTTTTACAATGGTCCCGCCGTTGGTGCCTGTTTCATCGGCCATCGACTAAACAAGGTCTGCCCAGAAACTCAGATCATGGAATACCAGCCGGGGCAAGGCTATGCCCCATCGTTCCTGCTCAGATAAGCCAGCAAAGATAGACAAATCCACTATTCGTTTATGAAAAAGCCATTCCCGATAGACAAATTCGCGGGAATGGCTTTGAACGTGGGTGCACCACGGGATAATAAATGGCACCCCTACACACATATCATGCAACATGTTACTTCTTTTACATTTCATATTCATTTAGGGTGTAGGGGAGCCATTTATTATCCCGTGCCTCCACCATAACTATGTTGGAGGTGATATCGACTCCCTTCAAACGCAAAGAAGTAATGTACAGACCACCTATGGCAAGGCTTTTCAGTATCCTAAAGCGGATCGACTCCCTTCAAACTTCTTTGCTTAACGCTTGTAGCAATACTAGCGATCAGCTTTCAGTATCCTCCAACGGATCGACTCCCTTCAAACGGGGGTACTTTTAGTATAGCCTGTAGAGCGCGTTTACGCAAGCATTTGCGCGGACCGCTTTTTGGCAACGTTTTTTGGGCAGTCAAAAAGAGGAAAAAGAAGACACATTTGCTATAAATCCGCCTCTAGAGCCATGCGCGGACCTCAGCTCAAGAAGGACCATCACGGAGATCCGCGCAAATGGCTGTGTTTTGACATTCCTGAGAAGATATTCTCTATCCCTCAGCCCCCATCGTATTGAGCACCCTACGCAAATAGTCCCCCAGTTCATCATCGATCCGCTCGGTAATGTGCAGGAAGCGCAGAAAACGTTTGAAGCTGACCACCGGTTGTGAACCTGGATGCGTCGCCAGATACGAGCGCAGATCGGCCTCGACAAGCTCTAGAATGCCGCGTGGAGGGTCCACCTCCAATAACGCCTCACGGGCAAAATCCTCGATGGTCGCGGTATGGATGTCAACCATACGGTCACTTAAACCGCCTTTCCGTAAATCGCGCCGAAAGGCCGCGAACACTTTGCGGTTCCGTGTAGCGATCTCATCGCGTTGGCCCCGTGCCGAAACGATCGCATCTTCGGGCAAGAGGCTGGTGATAATGCCCTCGCGCTCCTGCAATGTGCGAGACTGGTCCTGCAGGCCGCTACGAATACCTGGACCGAGCATCATATTATAAGAGTCAAGGAGCGTATCATAGATAATCTGGTGCTCGAATGGGAGCAAGACGGCCTGCACATACATCGGCAATGGTAATATAAGAGTATCTTCAATGATGCTCACAAGTCCAAGCACTCCATACACATGGGCTGGCGAGGCAGAAGAGAGGAAAAGCGTATGTTTCTTCAGGGAACGCAGAATGCAGAATGAACCCGAAACGCGATACTGCCAACTCTCAATGATCGCGAGATCGGCAGCCGCGAGATGCGCAGGGTTCTCGGCGATGAAACGCTCACGCAGATCGTCATGCTCCCAAAGAGCGTTCCGTAATTGCATCACATCCTCGACAGGAATAGACGCCGGGCCAGGTGTCACAGGAAAAGAAGCAACAAGATGCAGATCATCATTGACATAATTCAATAACGTCAGCCATATATGGTAAAAGCGAGCGACATTTTCTGGTGTTAAACGCATTAAAAGGAAACCTCCTACCAATCTTTTTCACCTACACGTGTTTTTTTATCATAGCATGATTGGCAAGGATTTGACATGCTTTTGACGAAATAATACGTCTTTCTTTGTTGACGGCAAAGCAGACAACATGTATAGTTACCATTACAAATATATGCGTAAAGGGGATGTATTGACTGTGCCTATTATTTTTGAGGAGCGCCTGGGGAACAGCGAATCCGACAAGAAGTTGAGGAAGATCTACCATATCCATAATAATCTCTGGACGATTTATTACACTATTTTCGGCGCTGGATTAGGGTTCGGCATAGCTATATCAGTGGGTGCAAATGGCGATCCCATCGCAGCCATTCTCATCGCTATTGTTACCGTTGGAATGCTTGTCTGGTTCGTCAGGAGGCAAACGCGACGCAGAAGGCGTAGGTAGTGTGGGCGCTAAACGTCAAGATTGGCCGGGATGGTTTTCCTTTTTGAGCAGGCTGGTCCTTTTATAGATATCGCGCACAAAGAACTGGATGCCCAGACTTTCTATCTCTACTTCATCCTGTAATCCATAGCGGGCGAGGGTCCAGCGGCTCTTTTCGCGATGATAGACCTGCACGAGGATAGTGCGCGAATCAATCATGAGATAATCTTGTATGGTTGGATGCGCCTGATAGTAGAGCAATTTCTTCCCTCTATCGACATTTTCCGTACTTGGTGAGAGGACTTCAAGAATAACCATCGGATAATGCACCATCTTATCTTCTGGCTCTTGATCACGTGGGTCACAGGTAATCGTAATATCGGGGTAGACATACCGTGACTCTGAGAGTTGGAGCTGCATATCCAAGTTATAGGCAATGCACGGCGTATCGGCCAAGTGGTTATGGAGGATACCCGCGAGGTTCATACTGATGATCGAATGGTCGGGGCTACCGCCTGCCAGCATGCGTAGTTCACCCTCCAGATACTCATAGTGAACATCCTGGCTATTCTGGTCCAGGGTCAGGTAGTCATTGAGCATGATGTTAGGGTATTCGACCTGTGCCATTGTGTATCACCTGGTTCCTTTCTCGTTTTCGGCCTCCTCTAACGGTATCGTATTTGCCGTGGTGTGTCAATCCTTCTTTTTCAGTATTTTCAAACGGATCGAGCGGAAAAGGGGAACCAAACGGGCTTATTCCGCTCCGCTGCATCGCGCCCCTACATTCGGGAGTATTTTCAGCAAAATGGGAAAATGGGGAGAGGATGTCTTGACGTGGATTGAGTGCTCCATTCAACGGCATTAAACAAGGTATATAACATAAGACACGAGGCACATAAGACACGAGGCACATAAGACACGGAATAATAAATGGCTTCCCTACAGATACACTTTTTACACGGAAAATGGAATAATAAATGGTTCTCTGCACATGCGCATTTCCCTATCATGCGATTGATATCTATAGACGACTATCTTGCCATAATATGTGCCATGTACAAAATATAATGCGATATACGCCAATTTATTATCTCATTGCTCGATCAACACGTGCATCTGTAGGGAAGCCATTTATGACTCCACTGAAAAATTTTGTACGGACAAGGAAAGCTCAACAGCTGGCACGGAATAATGAATGTCTTCCCTACACATGCACGTGTTGATTCGTCGAACATGCATATCACGTTCACTCGCACCTGACACGTGTAGGGAAGACATTCATTATTCCGTGCCCACTATCCTTGTTCAGACATCCAGGCAAATTTTTTCAGTGGAGTCATTTATTATTCCGTGCCTGGTTTTGAGCCTCTCTTGTTTGGACACAGCTCAACCGGCTCGATCACACTGCAACATGCGCAGGAGCAGGCCAAGAAGCTTATTACCGAAGCTTTCAGTATCCTCAAACGGATCGATACCCCTGCAACATGCCAGTTGCGGCACGCAAAACAGGTGATGAAGATGCTTTCAGTATCCTCAAACGGATCGATACCCCTGCA
>JACDAE010000112.1 GCA_013695595.1 Ktedonobacteraceae bacterium
AGGGGCATACGAGATCATCAGCATGGATAATAGCTTCCACGGGCGCACACTAGCAACGACAGCGGCAACCGGACAGCCAGCATATCAGGCAACGTGGGCACCGATTCCGGATGGATTCAAGCAGGTCCCCTTTAACGACCTGGAGGCGGTCAAGCAGGCAACAAGTGAAAAGACGATTGCGATCCTGGTCGAGCCGGTACAGGGAGAAGGTGGTATCTGGCCCGCAAGCAAAGAATTTATGCAGGGGCTACGGGCATGGTGCGATGAGCAAAACCTGCTCTTGATCAGCGATGAAGTGCAGGCAGGTATGGGACGTACCGGCAAGTTTTTTAGCTGGGAGAACTTTGGGGCACGACCCGATATTATCACGATGGCGAAAGGACTGGCTGGCGGCGTACCAATCGGGGCAATGCTGGCGGGACCACGCGCCGATATCTTTGCTCCTGGCGATCATGGAACCACTTTTGGCGGTAATCCAATTGCCTGCGCAGCGGGGATAGCAACCATCAGCACCATCATTGAACAAAACCTGCTAGAGAATGCCAGAACGATAGGCGATTACTGGGGCAGTAAGCTAGAGGTGTTTTGTGAGCAGTATGATTTTCTGGACTCACCGCGTGGGATTGGCCTGATGCGTGCGGTCAATGTCAAAAACGATCTGGCATTCGTAATTGTTGAAAAGGCACGCGAACATGGTCTATTGCTGAATAATCTGGGCACGAAGACACTGCGCATGATTCCACCATTAATTCTGACAAAGGCTGATGTGGATGAGGCAACAGAATTGCTTGATCAGGCGCTAGCTGACGTAGCCAAATTGCAGTGATGCGAGAAAGAGAAGGACCTATGGAACAGCCAATCGCGCGGAAAGAGATCGTTACAGATACCTACTTCGGGACGACAATTGCAGATCCGTATCGCTGGATGGAAGATTGGAAGGGAGAAGAGCTGAAAAACAACAATTGGAAGCGGAATTAGCGGACAAGCTCGCATTTCTGTTACAACAGATGCAAGCGTAAGGGAGATAGAGATCAAAAGGAGTGAGGGAAATGGCACGTACACCGAGTCCGTTTCTAGAGCGATTATCATATGGGCCATTGTTATGTGATGGAGGGATGGGAACCGAACTCTATGCACGTGGAATTTCCTATGAGCACTGTTTCGAGCAACTCAATCTCACTCATCCCGAACTGATCAAAGCCATTCACCTCGATTATGTGGCGGCTGGTGCCCAGGTTATTGAAACCAATACCTTTGGGGCCAACCGCTATCGATTGGCTGACCATGGCCTGGAACAATCCGTTCGCAAGATTAATCGGGCAGGCGCTAAGATTGCCCGCGAAGTGCGCGAACTAAGTGAAACGCCGATCTTTCTCGCAGGCAATATTGGACCCATTGGTCGTTTGCTTGCCCCATTGGGAGACATTGAGCTAACTGAAGCACGAGCAGCATTTCTCGAACAGGCGGAAGCACTGTTGGAGTCTGGCGTCGACCTCTTTTTATTGGAGACATTCTCCGATCTGACCGAGATGCGTGAAGCGTTGGCGGCAGTTCGCAGTGTAACAGATCTCCCAATTGTTGCCCTTATGAGCTTCGCCGAAGATGGGACTGTAGCCAGCGGCGAAGAACCCTGGCTGATAGCGAAAACGATGTTAGAGCAAGGTGCGGATGTGATCGGGGCCAACTGCGCAACCGGTCCAGCCAGCATGTTCGACATTGTGGCAAGCATGCGCCAGAGCACTGATAAACAGGTATTCGTAGCAGCTCAACCGAATGCAGGTCTACCGAAAAGGGTGGGCAGCAGATTTATGTATGGTGCCACACCTGAATACTTTGCCACATCAACGCTACGCTTCCTCGAAGCCGGAATACACCTCGTCGGTGGTTGTTGTGGAACAACGCCGCAACATATCGCTGCGATGAGCAAGGTATTGCTTGAGTATGCGCCTCATGTGGCTACCCAGCAAACGGTGTTAGCAGAAAAAGTGGAGCAGATACGCGAGAGAAGACGGGACACATCCGAAGAAAGTACCATTCAGCAGGCTCCGACGATGTTCGCCCAACAACTACAAGACGGACACTTTGTCATCAGCGTCGAGATGAGCCCACCACGCAGCGTGAAATTCACACGCTTCCTGCAAAACGCGGCAACCATTGCAGAATGTGGCGCGGACATGATCAATATCACCGACAATGCGATGGCACGGGTACGCATGAGTAATATCGCCGCCGCACGCC
>JACDAE010000117.1 GCA_013695595.1 Ktedonobacteraceae bacterium
CATACCCACGCCCACGCATAGCAGCCAGTGCCTGTGAGGCACGGAAGAGCGCAAGCGAACCACGAGGACTCGCCCCCAGATAGATACTTGCATGTGAGCGCGTCGCATTCGCTATCGCCACAATATATTCACGTATCGATGGATCTACATGAACAGAGCGTACCTGCCGTTGAATGAGTGTCAGCTCTTCAGCCGTCATAATCTGCGCCAGGTCTTCGAGGGGATGATGATGCTGATGGCTGTCCAGAATATTCATCTCATCCGCTGCTTTGGGATAGCCCAGACTGATATTCATCATAAAACGATCAAGCTGAGCTTCGGGCAATGGGAAAGTGCCTTCATATTCGATGGGATTCTGCGTCGCCATAACCATAAAAGGTTCGGGGAGACGATAGGACACGCCATCAACGGTGACCTGATTTTCTTCCATCGCCTCCAACAGGGCCGATTGTGTTTTAGGAGTTGCGCGATTAATTTCATCCGCAAGCACAATCTGCGCCATAATCGGACCAGGACGGAACTCAAAATTGCTCGATTTCTGATTGTAAATCGAAACACCTGTTACGTCACTGGGCAACAGGTCAGGGGTAAACTGAATGCGCTTAAACGTACACCCGATCGAGCGAGCAATCGCTTTCGTAAGGACGGTCTTGCCGACGCCGGGTACGTCCTCAATTAGCACGTGCCCATCGCAAATCACCGCAATCAGGCTGAAGGCAACTGGCTCAGCCTTTCCAACAATAACCCGCTCAACGTTCGCTACGACACGTTGCACTGCGGTCGCTAAATCCTGTACAGACTGCATAATTATTTAGCTCCAAATCAATTTCAGTATCCTCTAGCGGATATAAAAGGATTATTCTAACCGCTTCCAGCTAGTAAAGAATACACGCTAAAACCTGGGGAGGTCAAGTGAAATATTACAAAAGGCACCAGTTCGTCTTCTAATATGTACGCAATTCGATCGTCTTTTGTTGCACCCTTTTTCTGAAAGTACTTTCCATACATTGAACGGGGCTAAAACAGATTCCGATACGCCCACACGGACTAACTCTATTCGCGTGGTCGCGTGGTCAGGGACTTTTCCTAACAGCAAGAGTATGCTATGATAGGCACGCATTTAATTTGTTATTACGGTGGTATTATGGGCCCGGATGACGCAAACAATAGCATAGAGGAACTGCATGCTACCGTACATGGCTTTGTGCAAGGTGTCGGCTTTCGCTATTTTGTGGTCCAGAAAGCTCAGGCGCTTGGAATACGTGGCTATACACGCAACGAAAGTAACGGCGACGTAGAAGTGCTTGCGCAGGGAACACGGATCGCCCTTGAACGCCTTCTCACTCTTCTACATCAAGGGCCTGGATATGCTGATGTAGACACGGTACAGACGAACTGGCGCACACCAACCGAATATATGAGCGGATTTCATATACGCTGGTGATAGATATAAAGAGGGACGATAAAATGATTGATCGCGAGACGGTAAAACATGTAGCCAAACTCGCCAGGTTAGGCCTGAGCGAGGAGGACGTTGAAACCTTTGGAAGTCAACTCTCCGTTATCCTGGAGAACATCCATATTCTACAAGAGGCCGACGTTAGCGGTGTCTCACCAACGGCGCATGCCTCGCGTCTCACCAATATTATGCGCCAGGATGTTCCACGACCATCGTATCCTCCCGAAGTTTTGCTCGCGAATGCGCCCGACCAGGAGGATAACTGCCTGAAAGTGAACGCGGTGTTGGAGGGAGAGTAATAGACTTATGACAGAACTCTATGAATTAACCATTTCCGAGGCGGCAGACCTGCTGCGACAAAAGAAAATATCCTCGGTCGAATTAACACAGGCTCATCTTGACCGTATCCGCGCCGTTGAGCCAGAGGTACGAGCGTTTACACTCGTAACTGATGAACTGGCCTTAAAGCAAGCAGAGGAAGCGGATCACCGGTTCGCCAGCGGAGAGCGCCTCTCCCCGCTGACTGGCATCCCGATCGCTATCAAAGATGTGATCAGCACAAAAGGCATTACCACCACCTGCGGCTCCCGTATGCTGGAAAACTTCAAACCGGCCTATGATGCCACCGTTATGAAACGCCTCAATGAGATCGGCATCGTCATGGTAGGGAAGACCAACATGGACGAATTCGCAATGGGCTCCTCCACCGAGCATTCAGCATTCTTTCCCACACACAATCCCTGGGATCTGGAGCGTGCTCCAGGCGGCAGCAGCGGTGGTTCGGCGGCAGCAGTGGCAGCGGGTATGGCGATGGGTTCTTACGGTAGCGATACGGGCGGCTCCATCCGGCAACCGGCTTCACTCTGCAATCTCGTTGGACTCAAGCCAACCTATGGCCGCGTCTCACGTTTTGGACTCGTCGCCTTTGGCTCATCCCTTGACCAGATCGGCCCCTTCGCCCGCAACGCACAGGACGCCGCTCTCCTGCTTCAGGCTATCGCCGGTAACGATCCCCTGGACGGCACCAGTTCGCCCAACCCTGTACCTGATTATAGTAAAGCGCTGAATGGTGGCATCAAGGGACTGAAAATTGGTGTGCCCGAAGAATATTGGGTGGAAGGAACGCAACCCGGCGTTGTGAGTGCCGTCCGTGCGGACATCGAGCGCCTGCGCGAATTGGGTGCGGAAGTCAGTCCCGTCTCTCTCCCTTATACAAAATATGGCGTTGCAGCTTACTACATCATCGCACCAGCCGAAGCAAGCGCAAACTTGACACGCTACGACGGCGTCAAGTATGGTTACTCATACCGCGATACCTCAGAGATGTGGGATGCAATGGAGAAGACGCGCCAGTTTGGTTTTGGGCCAGAGGTCAAACGACGCATTATGCTCGGCACCTATGCACTCTCGGCTGGCTACTACGATGCTTACTATAAACAGGCAGAGAAGGTCAGAACATTAATTACCCACGACTTTGAGCAAGCATTTGAGCAATTTGACGTTCTGGTCAGTCCCGCATCTCCGACGGTCGCCTTCAAAATCGGTGAAATCTCTGATCCCTACCAGATGTATTTGCAGGATGTATTCACTATTCCTGCCAATCTGGCGGGCATCTGCGGCGTCTCCATTCCTGGCGGCTTCAGCGAAGGGCTTCCCGTCGGTCTGCAACTCTTAGGAAGGGCATTCGGCGAAGAAAGTATCTTACGCGTGGCCGACGCCTTTGAGCGCGTCACAGATTATCACACACAATGGCCGAAATTGTAAGACCATAGGGCGCATTTAATGCAATTTAAAAATTGAATTTGGATACCTGGATCGTGGACCAAACACCAATCAGGTAGGGAAGCCATTTATAATTCCGTGGGATGCCATCACGCTGCATCGGCCCATCGTCGACCACGGAATTATAAATGGCTTCCCTACCTGATTAGTACCCCTGTCCATTCTATCGAGACCCAGATTTATTATTGAAACAGCATTAATCGCATCCCTATGGTGTTACAAACATTTAATTAACAATATTAGCAATAAACAATTTAAAAGATGCTCATACATTGAGGAATGTATCATGAAACGTCGTTCTTTTGCTATCATTTTATTGGCACTGGCACTTCTCCTGATTTTTCTCATTCCCATTCTAGCCTTCACATCAGCAGGAGCACAGGTCATTGCAAAATTGTCCCCACCAACGGCAACACCATTACCGACGCCTATCCCACCAACCCCGACACCCATACCCACACCGAGGCCAGTACTAACTGTACGTGGCACACCGCCCACACTGAGTGCCACCGCCTCCTACCTGATTGATATGGATACCGGCAACATTTTAGAAAACGTCAATGGCTACAAACCGCTCCCGATGGCAAGTACGACGAAGATCATGACCGCGCTGATTGCCATTGAATCCGGGCAACTTGATCAACCGGTTACGGTAACACAAGCTGAACTGAATCAGGTTCCGGCAGATGCCAGTAGCGCCAATCTGGTGGCGGGAGAGACGTTGACATTGCGGCAATTACTGTATGGCCTGCTGCTTCCTTCGGGCGATGACGCTGCGCTGGTAATCGCGACAGCCCAGG
>JACDAE010000126.1 GCA_013695595.1 Ktedonobacteraceae bacterium
ACCTGTAGTGGCTCTGCTTGACCAAATGGCTGACTTTGCGTACACTATAGCTTGCATAATCTCTAATCTGAAGAGTTAGAGGGTGCAAGCTTTCTGTTCGATAGTAGGAGAAATTTATGGCTAGGAATGATGCTGTGGATGATGATCAATCGCTTGCCACTGCGCCCGTTGATGCTGCGCGAGGGGTTGAGATTCTGAATGCTCCACCTGTATGGTTGCAAACATTAGATCTGGCTCGCAATGTTGCGATCGCCCCTGATGGTAATCGTTACGTGGTGGCAACCTTTGACGATGGGCGTGTGAGTGGGAAGTTTATTACTGCGGTCTATCCGCAACAAAATGGGTACCTGACGCTTCTGCGCCTTATCGTCAGCGAAATGAAGTCTGATACGCCCGTACTGGCAATGCAGCACCACCAAGGGTTGATTCAGGCAATTCAACAAGGAAAGCTGCAGGAGTTCGTGAAATCCCACAAATCCTGATTTTTGTCAGGATATGTTCTTTGTATATCATCAATTGACAGAACTGGTTGGCCACATCGTCAATGTCAGTGCAAATTCAGATGTGAACCATACTCGACCATTGCTATCTACGATCAGTCCATCGTGTGGGTGTGCATTTGCCTTGGGTAGGGTTTTTGTGACAATCTGACCTGTAGATGGAACGAGATAGCCGATACGATGGCTGAGCGAGTCGCTAAACCAGACGTTGCCGGTGGTATTATCTACATAGATGCCAGAGATATGGGTACCTGTGCTACACTGTCCCGCTGACGCACAGGTACCACCGAAGGTGAAAAAGCTGGCATCAATGCCTTTCCTGGGATTGAACTCGCCAACCTGCCCGGCGAAGCCTTCACTAAACCAGACATTTCCTGCCTTGTCTGTCGTAATCAGGTGTGGGCGCAAACCATTGATTGCATATTCCGTAATTTTAACTGTGCCAGATGCAGTAGGCTGAAAACTGCCTATCTGATTTATCCCAGTAGCATTTTCAGCGAACCAGACAGTGCCGTTATGGTCGAGTGTGATCCCATAAGGACTACTGTTTGCTGTGGGAATAGTATTTTCGACGATCTGATTGGTGTGTGTATTTAAGAAACCAATCCTGTTTGCGTTAGCTTCCGTAAACCAGAGATTGCCCTCGTTATCAAATGTCAAATCATAGGGCGTACTGCCCTTTTTGAGATGCCATAGGCTCCATTTCTCAGTCTGTGGGTTAAATTCACCGATGGCACTTGTCGTTGGTTGTGTGAACCAGACATTTCCCACTGCATCTACCGCTGCAAAGAGTGGACTAGAATATCCGTTGGGTGCGTTGAAATCTGAAATGAAGCCCCCATCAGACAAAGCGTATTGACCAAGAACCCCCTGCGTGGTTGCCGGACAACCCGTATCCGGATCGCAGCCTGGTTCCGCTACCCAGACGAACCCATGTATCTTATCAAGTGCAACCCCCCATGGGATTAACGTGGTAGGATCTTGCATGGCTACTATTGATAGTGCACGATGCGCGATCAAAGGAATTTCATCCGTTCTATTCACTGAGTAAGGTGGTGAATGAACTGCATTGGTTTGCTTCGCCACGGTTAATGGAGATTTCAAAGCCCACACAAGACCCGCTCCCGCAATGATCATCAGTGCTAAAAGAATACCGATTATCATTTTATTTTTCATAGCTATTTCTCTCCTTTAACCTCGTAAAAGCCACCATTATCTCTTGAAGACGCATGTTATGCAAACTATGGATAGTCCCCGCTATGGGAAAAGTCTTCCCCCACTAGAATTTATAACTTTTCTGATTGAAAAAGGTCGCATGATTAGCACATTTATCCCCCTTTTTCTCTCTCGATTACCTATTTTCCTTCTTCTATTCGTATCGATTAGGCGTTAAGAGAAGTTAAAACGAGAAAAGTATCCAAATATCCCATTATTTTTACTCTGAGTGGACTTTGTGATAGTCTATGCTATAGTATGAAACAGAAATTTAACTGAAAGTAATCATTCTCATTCAGTTGTTTGAGGATTTGTGTATGTCTTTATCGGGCCAGGGGCAAGCTTCTCAGGTTTGTCCTCGTTGCAAAATAATACTTCCGATCAATCAAATCGCGTGTTATAACTGCGGTTTTCATTTTGTTGCCACACAATCAAGTAACGCTCATATACCTCCTTCTCCCGGTGGAGGGGGACCTTCGTCATTAGGAATATCGAAGCTGAGAGGAGGGACCCCTTCTATGCCAGGAATATCCCAGTTTAAGGGAGGGAGCCCCTCTTTCCCAGGCATTGCGCAGTCTGAAGGAGGACGACCTTCGTCACTGGGCATCACGCCCTCAAGGAGAGGACAGCCTTCGTCACTAGGCATCACACCCTCAAAGGGGGGGCCACCTTCATCATTGGGCATCTCGCAGTTTAAGGGAGGAAGCCCCTCTTTCCCAGGCATCGCGCAGTCTGAAGGAGGACGACCTCTGCCAGGGAGTATAGTGCAGATATCAGGTGGAGAGACCCCGGCGTTAGGAGTCCCTCAAGCCCGAGGAATGCAATCTCCACCGTGGGGTATAGTGCAGATGTCAGGCGGAGAGACCCCGGCGTTAGGAGTCCCTCAAGCCCGAGGAATGCAATCTCCGCCATGGAGTCAGGTGCAGGTAGCAGGTGGGGAGACCCCGGCACTAGGAGTCCCTCAAACGCCGCGAGGAACACAGGTGCCAGTACCTGTAAAGGCTTCCACACCAGCACCATCTGGGGTATCTTTGCCTGCCAGAAAACGGGTAGAAAAAGATAAGTCACCGTTACAGAAACGAGCGACATTGCTCTACTTCCTTACGGTTGTAGTTGTGATTATTATTGGTACCTTCGCAGGATTGCATGCAGCCGGTATATCCCCGTCATCGTTGCTTCCACATGCGGCAAAGCCTCCTGCTGTAACGTATCCATTACCAAATGTCAATCCTCTCTTTGCGGATTCTTTTATTAACGATGCATCAGGATGGAATCTCCAGAGCTCACCCGGCAATTATACTGTGAATGTGGGGAATGGAGTGCTCACGATGGAGACAAGCAAAAATAAATTGTTCTGGGAACCATTGCCAGGATTGATATCCTATAGTGATTTTACTTTGACCATAAATGCAGCTCTTACTAAAGGTGACCAGAATAATGGCTATGGCCTCTACATCAGAGGGACTGCGGGACAGGGAAGTGACATGAATACTTATTATCGCTTCGAATTGTATGGCGACGGTTCCTATGCGATATTTAAAGGGGCTGTCGACCAGAATGGTAATCCCACGGCGACGAAAATTGTGAAGTATACCTTAAGCCCGGCTATTCAGAAACAAGGCAAATCTAACCATATTATGATTTTTGCCAGAGGAGCTTCAATGTCATTTATTGTAAATGGACAATTGTTGAAGACCTTTACTGACACAAGTTATACCGCGGGTTCTATCGCTCTGTTCGCGTCGAATCTTGCTGAAGCAAAGCCGGGCATGCAGGTGCAGTTCTCCCAATTTGCTATCTATCCATCATATGCGTCGAAAGCTTCCTAAATTCTTGTAATAGAGATGAGGGACGTATCCCTCATCTCTGTTGCATCTGCTTCCATTGCATCTGGGCTTGCTCCAGCCCCAATAATTCCTGCTCCAGCCGCAAAATCTCCTGTTGTAGCCCTTCTTTTTGCCGTTGTGGTGACCATAATTGAAAATCTTCGAGCATTTTATAGCCACGCTTCAAGGTTCCATCAGGCACAAACGCCGACGTCTGATTATACTGCGCACGCCGATTGGACATATTCATTTTGATCTGCCTGAGGTCTAATTTCATTTGCTTCAATTCAAGTTTCAATTGGGTTATTTGCTCTTTGTATGGATCTTTGACTTCGCTATAGGTATGGGCCGATCTGGTAGGACTGCCAGATGTTACTGCTTCAGGTAGTTCCAACGAGGCTCCGCAGTGCTCACAGAAGTGCGCACCATCGTTCAGTTGCTGACCACATGTTGAACAATACACAGAACGTATCTCCTTCAGATGCGATTTATAGGGGCGATTTATATGCTTATAGCGCCTATTTTCTCTGCTCCCCCTTATAAGGTAATACGTTTTGCCTGGCCGAATCGATGCATCTGCTTCTGTACAATGAGCCGAGGGAAGAGAGCTTGTCAAGCGTAGTCACAACGGCCTGCCTTATTCTGGTAGGCCGTTGCCACAAAGGATTTAACCCAGGTAAGAAGAAATGATGGGGGCAAGCTTCTGTGCAACCTTGATATGCCCTTTGGCAGTAGGATGCGCACTATCATGGAAGTCGGCGGCAACCAACCATCCAGTTGTATCGATATAGTGCACATTGCGATCGCCAGTTGCATTGACCGCCCGGACCGCAGCCAATGTTGGAGCGGCTTTCAGTCCTTTAAAGCCTCTTAGCGCAAGAATAATCGCGTGTGGATATTTTGCGCGTACCCCTTTCAAGAACGTGATGTAGTTTGTTTGAAATGTGGAGTCGCTGACACCATACTTCTGATCATTGGTGCCAAGATTGATCACCACGACATTAGCCTGATAGCGGGAAAAGTTCCAGTCAGGCGAGTTGAGGTAAGAAGGCGTCTGTAGCTTGTAAAATTGGGTAATCATGCCAATGTGGTTCGGCGAGCCGCAGTGCACTTTATCGGTGAGACAGATACCACTCTGAGCGATCTGCGTATGTTGTACCTTCAGTTGTTCTCCAATCAACCAGCCATAGGCGTTGAGTGCCTGTTCAGCGGTGGTTGCGCCAGCGGTCACAGAATCACCGACGAACTCGATGAGTGTCGAGGAGATGACAGGGGCAACCGTTTTGGCTCCAGAGTCGAGAATGAGGCCCTGGAATCTGATGCTATCGCCTTCAGATTTTGATGCAACGCGAAGAGTATGGGTTCCATTTGCCAATGGTGTTGTGGTGAGATTGACCGTTCCGCTCGCAAAATAAGCGACATCGGTATGTTGATCGATACTGACATAGAAATTTGCATACCCGCCCAGCTTAATTTTGACGGTCCTGCCGGTGAAATTGGTTTGAAGGTAAGCACCTCCCCAATAGCTGGTTGCTACAGTACTGATGCTGGTATCCCAACGGCCAACATATTTAATATTGGGATCTATCGGCGTTCCAGCTTGAGATGCCGCATGGGCAGACATCGTCAGGAGAGAAGAACTGAACAAGAATGCCAGTGCGAAACTACCAATCATAATGCTCAGTCCAAGCAATCTGGGTAATGATACTTTCATTTTTTTGACCTCCATGTCATTTTTTGTTGGGGCCATCAAAGCGTACGCAAGATGGCCCGTTGGTTTCAATTAGCGATTTGCGTGTGCCTCACTATTTTCCCATGCCGCAAACGGTTTGAGATGCCGTAGAAAGTGTGCTTCCAGGTCAACGGCATAGGCTTCGGGATGCGTGCGCAAGACTTCCATAAAACGATCATAAAAGAGCCAGTGCCCATCGGCAGTGCGTGTTGTCAGGACTGACCCGAACGTCACGTGTAAGATCTCTCTGGCATCAAATTGCTCCAACAGGGTTGGTAATGCAGCATCGCTGAGGGTGGAAGGCTCAGGGGCGCGACTCAATTGGGCCGAGACGTGATAGCTGGCTTTATCAACCTCGTAGTGCTCACGTGAGAAGACGTAGATGGAGCGCATGAGTTCGGGGTCAAGCGTTGCAATTGTGCGTAATGCTTCCAGGTAGCTCGTGCCTGCGGTCTTCAGGTGTACGACGCCACGTGTCTGCCTGACGGCTGGTTCGTAGACGCTGAACTTGTCGGAACCGGAGTGCAGGCTTAACTTATATGGACCAAGCGTACGCGCGATGGCTGCGTGAACCGCTATATCGGCTTCAAATGCCTGTACATCGCCGATATAATCAACGCCTTTTTCAAAACTACCAATATAGCGTGGTGCCAGGCTTATCCAGTGCACACCCAGGCGACGTAACTCGGTTGCGATATACACATGTTCTGCATGCGTTGTGGGCGTCTCGGTCTCATCGACTGAAACCTCCACTTCCCAGGCGCGTCCAGCACCGACCTGTTCAAGATGTCTGTATAGAAACGCGGCGTGTGCAACGGCACGACCATATTTGATGGTGGCACGCTGCAATGTGGCCTCGTCGAATGTGATCGCATAGTCTTCGCATTGGATGGGATGTGAGAGGTAGCGTGCCGTTAATGCAGTGGCGCTATCTTCCAGGCGATCCCAGGGCAAGGTTTCCCAATGGGCGCGTAATTCCTGGGGCGAGAGTTCATCAGCCGTACTATCGACATGTTCGCCGGGGTCAAAGGTGTAGAAGGTATAACCGACCGCCATACAACTATCGATATCTGCTGGCGTTTTAAGGTGATCGGCATCAGCACCAAAGCCGGAGCGCCACCCTTCGGCAAAGACTCCCCACATTGCATCATCCATAACCTGCTGTGGGGTGCGGCCTGTACGCGTCATTTCACGGATCGATTGCTGCGCTACAATTGGTGCCAGATGATCTCCTGCAGCTCGTACGGCGCGTATATGGCCCGGTGTCGCCAATCCTAACCTGTCTCCCAGGCCAACGCTTGTACGTAAGCCAAGAACTATCGGGTTGAGCCATGTGAATTGATGCCGTAGTGCTGCCGCATTTTCAAGACTCAGTGGGCCAAGCAACAGGCTTTGTCCATCAAATTCTTGCACTGTGCCCTGAAAGTTTGCGAGAGATGCAGCTCCTGTTGGCCCATACACAGCTAACTGATTCTGACCAGCCTCGGTCCTGGTGAGGAAGTACGTTGTTTCCTCTTGATGTACAACTGAACGTTCCTGAATGTGATGTCCAGGTAGCTTCGTCACCAAAGCATCTATAGAATAACCATCCATGCTATTTACTCCTTTTCAAAATGTGATGACAGCTTTGATAATACCACTGTTGCGATCGAACCAGGTAGGGAATGCATCGACCACGCCATCGGGTGATGCACGATGTGTGATCCAGGGAGCCAGATCGATCAAGCCACCTTCGAGGGCTGCAATCACCTGATGAAAGTCGGCAGCGGTTGCGTTGCGACTACTAAGCAGACTTAATTCGTGGCTGTGAAAATCTGGATCGTGGAAGGTAATATCTCCTTGAAACAGGCCGACATAGATCAGGCGTCCACCATAGGCCACATAATGAAAGGCCGCCATCATCGAATGTGGGTTACCGGTGGCATCAAAGACGGCGGTGGGTAGATCATCGGCCACAACAGCCTGCAGCGCTGCCAGGGTATCTCCGTTGCCGTTGATGCAAACGACCTCAGGCCATTGACTTTTGCAGAACGCGAGGCGCTGCTCACTGATATCTATAACCAGCACTCTGGCACCGGTGAGCAGTGCGAATTGTACTACCGATAGGCCAATAGGTCCGGCCCCCACGACCAGGACGGATTCGCCTTTTGTGACCTGCCCCTGCCTGATGGCATGTGCACCTATAGAGAGTGGTTCGACCAATGCAAGGTGCTCAAAAGAGAGCAGAGATGATGGATGTAATTGCACTGCCGGGACAAGCGCTAGCTCGCGCATCCCTCCATCGATATGGACGCCAAATACCTGAATATTGACACAACAGTTGGTGACCCCGCGTCGGCAGGGTGGACAATGTCCGCAATAAAAATAAGGCTCCAGTGCACAATGCGTGCCAGGGGCCAGATTGCGCGTGCGCGTCTTGTCAGTCGGTGGTCCGAGTGCAACGATCTCGACACCCAGCTCATGGCCTAAAATGCGTGGGTAGGTGAAGAAAGGTTGTTCGCCGCGAAAGGCATGGAGGTCGGTGCCACAGACACCGACACTGTGAATACGAATGAGCGCTTCATCCGGCCCCGGCGTTTCTGGCTCCTGCATCGTCATACGTTGCAGCATGCCTGGTTTATCAAGAACAATTGCCTTCATGATACTTTTTAGTCTCCTGTTTGAATACGATCAGGGCCGCCACATAGTTCCTGATGGAAAGGTAAAATCAGCGAAAACTTCCGGCTTCAGCGTAATGCTAAAACCCGGAGACTGTGGTGGCATGTAGTGTCCATTCCGAATGACGACGGGATCAAGAAAGTACTCGTGCAGGTGGTCGACGTATTCCAGGATGCTGTTCTCATGTGATGCGCTAACACCGATGTAATCGAAAATCGACAGGTGCTGCATGTACTCGCAGAGTCCAACGCCCCCTGCATGTGGACAGACTGGAATGCCAAACTTAGCCGCCAGCAAGATGACCGCGAGTGCTTCGTTGACCCCTCCTAAGCGGCAGGTATCAATCTGGCAGAACGAAATAGCACCAAGTTGCATCAATTGCTTGAAGATAATACGATTCTGAACATGTTCCCCTGTTGCAACCTGGATAGGCGCGATTGCTTTAGCGATAGTTGCATGCCCCAGCACATCATCCGGACTGGTTGGTTCTTCGATCCACCAGGGGTTGCACGCGGCAAGTATATTCATGTTCGCGATAGCTTCGTTGACTTCCCAGCGTTGATTGGCGTCCAGGAGGACCTTGCGTTCAGGGCCAACTTCTTCGCGCATAATCAATGCACGGCGCAGATCATCGGTGATATCTGCGCCAACCTTGAGTTTTACGTGGTCCCAGCCCAATGCAACCGCTTCACGACAGAGATGGCGTAGTTTTTCATCGCTATAGCCTAGCCAGCCAGCCGAGGTGGTATAGGCGGGAAAACCATTCGCGCGCATCTCAGCCTCACGCAGCGCTTTCGTGGGTGCCTGACGCTGGAGGATGTCCAGTGCTTCCTCTGGAGTCAGGGCATCCAGGATGTAGCGAAAATCGATGCAAGAGATCAGTTGCTCTGGAGACATATCTATAAGCAATTTCCAGAGTGGCTTGTGCTCGACTTTCGCGTAGAGATCCCATACCGCGTTCACGACAGCGGCGGTTGCAAGATGAATGACACCTTTTTCAGGTCCCAGCCAGCGCAACTGATTATCTTCTGTGAGCATGCGCCAGAATTGAGCCATGTGCGTCGTTAAATATTCGAGAGTTTGCCCGATGACGAGAGGAGCTAGTGCGTTAATGGCCGCGACGCAGATTTCATTGCCGCGTCCAATGGTGAAAGTAAGACCATGTCCCTCAAAACCATGTAGGTGATCGGTATGGAGGATAACGTAGGCTCCCGAATAATCGGGGTCAGGATGGATCGCATCAGAACCCGCCAGCGTACGTGATGTGGGAAAGCGGATGTCATAGGCCTGGAAGCTGGTGAGTGTGGTGGGCATTGTATTTCTCCTGTACCACGATGATTTTGTGGGCGAAATGGTTCACCACTCTATTTCTTTTTCCTCAAAAATATCAGCTAAAACATACTCTTTAGAAC
>JACDAE010000130.1 GCA_013695595.1 Ktedonobacteraceae bacterium
GAAGACAGATGTGTGTCCCTGACAAATACGGTTTTCCGAAGCAGCACAAAGAGCGTTGCAAAATGTTTCTAGGCTATCGAACGGGCGATGTGGTCAAGGCAATCACTCCAAAACTCACCGTCACAGGCAGGATTGCGATACGTCATCGTCCATCATTTCGGATTGGCAAGAGTGATATTCATCCAAAGTATATGCGCCGCGTGCATCGTGCAGACGGATATACCTATGCATGGTGAAGGATTCTCATCTGCGGACGACTTTCTTTCACCCCCATGTCTAGAAGGACAGGGGTACCCAGAAAGGAAACTCAGATGGATTGATCGGCGTTCTGTTCAAGCGACATTGTTTGCAGAGGCAAAGGAGCAAAAGTTATGCTAGCAACTGACCCGCTCTCCCTCATGTTTATAGCTTGCTTTCTCTTCGGGTTGCTCTTCCTCATCGTAGCAGCCATACTAGGGAGCGTAGGCGGGCATGGAGGTGAACATATTGGTATGCATCATATAGATGTTAGTGGACATACGGGACAAGCTCATGCAGGTCATACACATCTCGTTCATCCAACAACATCCGCAAATCACAATAGTGGGCACGGGAATACAGTTCTTACCTATCTCAATCCAACTTCAATCGTTCTTTTCTTATTAGGGTTTGGGTTTTTCGGTTATGTCTTCCATAATAACACCACTCTTGCACTGCCTCTCTCAATCGCATTGGCAGTTGTAAGTGGACTGATCATTGCGGCTTTGCTCCTGGCACTTATCAGTCGTGTCTTTGGTGATAGCGAAAGTGCAACTGTACAGGATGTCTCGGATCGGACTGGATTGCTTGGGAAAGTGAGCATGGCCATACCAGAAAATAGTCTGGGTGAAGTCATTTATGTCTCGCCGGGTGGCATGCGCAAGAGTATTCCTGCTCGAACACTCGATGGACGCCGCCTTGAGCGTGACCAGGAAGTCGTCGTCGTCAATTATCAGCGTGGCATCGCCGAAGTTGATACCTGGGATCATTTCGTGAACCAGGAGGAGTCAGAAACGTTATCCAGTCCAGAAGCCGATGGGCTGGCTGAATTACGTGCATTATTAGAACAACCTGATAGAACCGATAATGAATACGTCATACGAAAAGATTCTCAAAAGGAGTAACATGTCATGGGTCTTGAAATAGTAGGTATAGGAGTGGCAGCTTTAGTCATCGTTGTGATTATTCTCTTCCGTATCTACGGTGGGCTGCTGCGTAAAGTTGGTCCTAACCAGGCATTGATCGTTTATGGTACTGGAGGGACAAGAGTAATTACAGGTGGTTCACACTTCGTTATTCCTCTCCTTCAGCGAGCACAGGATTTCTCGCTGGAATTGATGTCATTTGATGTAGCTCCTCGCCAGGCGCTCTATACGACGCAGGGCGTTGCAGTCAACGTCGAAGCAGTCACTCAGATCAAGGTACGCTCCGACACAGAGAGCGTTAAAACCGCCGCCGAGCAGTTTCTGAGCAAGACACAGGATGATCGCGAAAATCTGATCCGCCTCGTTATGGAAGGCCACCTGCGTGGTATCGTTGGTCAGTTGACCGTCGAAGACCTGGTCAAAGATCCTGAGAGCGTCGGCGGCAAGATGCTGCGCACCGTCACTCCCGACATGGAAAAGATGGGCCTGGAAGTCATCTCTTTCACGATCAAAGATGTGCGCGACGAGAACGACTATATCACCAACATGGGCCGTCCACAGATCGCCGAGATCCGTAAACAGGCTGATATTGCTGCAGCCCTGGCACAACGCGATACGCAGATTGAGCAGGCGAACGCCGCTCGTCAATCCGCCGTGGCACGCGCATCCGCCGATCAAGAGCGTGTGAAAGCTGAAGCCGAGTCTCTGGCATTGCAGGCAGCTTCGCAACGTAACCTGGCTTTGAAGAAAGCCGAGTTCGATGCCGAAGTGAAAAAGCAACAGGCAGCCGCTGACAAGGCATACGACATCCAGTCCAACGTCTCTCAGCAGCAGGTGGTCACTGAAGCCATCAGGGTCACTGAAGTTGAAAAGAACGCACAGATCAAAGTACAACAGGCCGAAATTCAACGTCGTGAGTTAGAATTGCAGGCGACCGTCCAGAAGGCGGCAGAGGCCGAGCGTCGGCGCGTCGAAACCGTTGCAGGTGCCGAACGTCAGCGTGTTATCCTTGAAGCACAAGGTCAAGCAGATGCAGTCAAAACCCGTGGTTTTGGTGATGCGGAGGCAACCCGCGCCAGAGGTCTTGCCGAAGCTGAAATTGTGCGTGCCAGAGGTCTTGCCGAAGCTGAAGTTATTCGCGCCAAAGGTGAAGCAGAAGCGGACGCAATGAAATTTAAAGCTGCGGCCTTCCATGAATACAACCAGGCAGCCGTGCTCGACAAATTGCTCACCGGAATGCCGGAGATCGTACGCGCCATTGCAGAGCCTCTCAGCAAGGTCGACAAAGTTACCATCGTGTCTACAGGTGCAAGTGATAGCAGCGCGGGCATGGGTGCCAGCCGCCTTACAGGCGATATCGTCAATATGGTTGCCCAGGTCCCTGCACTCTTTGAACTGCTCAGCGGAACACGTATTGGCGACCTGATGAACAAGGTACCTGCCCTCGCGAACAGCGATGGGAAAACCAGCGCAAACGGAACCAATGGGACGATTGATGCAACGGTTGGCGTCAATGGAACCAGCGGGAACGGTACGATACCGACAGAAAAGTAGCAAGCATGGAATAGGATCGTTTAGCGATCCTGTTCCGTATAATAGAAAGATGGGTAACCTCCCCGGTTACCCACCAGGATATATGTCAAGACGGAGAAACGTATGAACTTGTTGGAACGTGTGCTCACCTTGCTACGCGCCAATCTCAACACAGTAATTGAGAAAGCGGATGACCCTGAAAAAGCCTTGCGGCAACTACAGCTTGACATGCGCAATCAGTTGGTTCAAGTCAAGACGCAGGTTGCCACCGCGATTGCAGAAGGTCATAAGTTGCGCAAAAGGAGTGAGGAACGCAAGGCTGAGGCGGATCTGTGGATGAAAAAGGCGGAGCAAGCAATCCAACAGGGCAACGACGATACAGCCCGTACAGCGCTCGTCCGTTATAATGATTTCAATAAGCAGGTTCAGCGTTACCAGCAACAACAAAAAGATCAGGAGCACCTGGTCCGTACAATGCGCACAGCCTTGCGTCAACTAGAAGTCAAGATCTCCGAAGTAGAGACAACCCTTGACCTGCTGGCCGCACGCAAACGTACGGCTCTTCTCCAACAACGCGTGTACGATGCACTTAATAAAACCGGAGGTCTGCAGGAAAAAGAACGCACCACGAAAGCACAGGATGCCGTTCTGGAGGCAGAAGCAAGAGCCAGAGCACTCGCCGATCTACAACAACGCGACCTTGATACCCAGATGGATCAACTTTCGGCAGAGCAATCGCTTGAAGAACAGCTCAATACATTAAAGGCAAAAAAGCGCCCCTTACTCCAGGAAGGCAACGGACAGGATGCGGCGCTCCTGCGTCCACAGCCACGCTCTCATCAACCTGTGCGGCGACGCGAACCGGAAACACAGAAAAACCTTCATCCTACCTCAGAACCAGATACACAAAAAGAGATCGATATGGAGCAGCTCAAACACCTGCTGGATATACCAGAAAGTTCCTCTTAGCATTCTGCCAAAATCAGCTCTCTAGTGATTGAAGAGGAGCACAAAAACAACCATTATCGCGATAGTGATAAAAATACCTACGATAAAAGAAAAAAGGCGATTTTCGCCATCTTCCTCCTCAGGTGCTGCTGACTTCTCTAATTTCTCACTCATAGCCTGTTTCCTCTACATATGAAGGGCACCACTGATAGCACCCTCAACATTTGTCATCACTTCCAGACTTTCGGCTGGTTGCGCCTCGCGGGTCGTAATTAAAACCTGGAACATTGAGCGCTCGTTACTAATAACACGCATGAGAATATAACGATCTGAACTGGTGATCACCGTATTCTCGTAATCTCCCCACATTCCTTGTCCAAGGAGGTGCTGTGTCCCTTTCAGGACGGTGCTAAAATGTTTGCAGATACGCGAGATATCCAGTTCATCTATCGCAACCTGAGCAATTGACTGCCCATCTATATTCACGATGGCCGCCGCGATAAAACCGGGTATAGAATACCCCAGTGATTGAAGCGCTGAGACCAGGGCAGAATAGTTATAATCAGGCTTGACGCTCTGTAAAGCTCCGCTCGCTTCTTTCTTAGCAGAGAGGTCGCCAACCAGGACGCCATTCTGTACCGCATCGTCAACAAGTGGAAATGTGAGTGCAGTAGGTTCTACTGGCATCTGCCACTCAGCCGGACTGGCTCGCCGCGCCCCTGTATCGGTTATCAGGCGATTTTGCGACTGCGAAATCTGCTTCTGTGTTCCTGTTGGCTGCTTTTTTTGTTGGTTGCCTGTGTTTTGCTTCGGTGCTCCAGTTATGGCTCTCATGCCCGTACTCATACCAGGTACGAAAATGGGTTGGGAAGGTTGCCATTCTGGCGACGAATTCTTGATCACTGGTATCTGGGCAGAATCTGAAAGCGAGGGAGAAGGGATTACCGTATGAGCCGCCGTCGGTTGTTCTGTTAACCAGGACGGTAAATCGTTGCGCTGACCACCAACGACCTTATAGATAGACATCGAGCCATCAGCGAGTGCGTGTCCATCTATCGCCATTGTAGGAGCTGCCTCGATCGCAGCAGAAGGCAAAGACGCGCTTGCAACTCTGATGCCATCTTCACTATTCAAAGCTGACATAGCACCACTTCTCTGCCACCATTCCCTGGTCGCATCCATCTCTGAAAGAGGGTCTTCTTGCTGAGTCGCAGGAGATGCGAATGGTACATCCAGAGGCTGAGAATCACCCAGAACGCCAAACGGTGTATCGTCTTCATCGTCTGCCATAAGCAAAGTATTGCCCAGGCCGTCGTCTTCATTCAACGATAGACCACCGGAAACGGGCAGCATCTCACCGCTATAGGGTTGCTGATTTGCATATTTTGTACGATATTGAAGAGCCTGAAAGATCAGGCGCGAGAGGGGCTGAGTGACATTGGCGGCCACTTGCTCATTCCAGGGCTGTTGCGTTACGGTCCCATTCTTATGTGCAGCCAGGGCGAAAAACGCCTCCTCGCCACGCAGAATCCCATATTCGGCCCAGACCAGGTCTCCGTTTTTAAAACACAGCAGACCTCGTTCCTCCAGGCCAGTATTTGCCAGCAAAGCAATACTCTTACGGCTCATCGTAATAATTTGAATCACATCTAAGAGGTCAAACGAGTCTAAATTCGCAGAGAAGCCCGTTTGCTGGAGAAGACGCCGCAACTCTTCCTTGAGCACGTGCAGATCCAGGGGTTTCTCCAGATAGCCAGCGGCACCAGACTCAAGCGCCTGCATACGTAGGGCGTCAGAATCGGGAGCACCAATCAGGATCGTGCGCGTATTGGGATGCGAGGCACGCAGCCATTGGAGCAGTTCAAAACCATCTGCACCCGGTGCCTTGAGATCGCAGAGCACCACATCGTATTCTTCCGACCAGAGGATGTGGATGGCGTCGGCACCATTCATAACTCCCTGCACAATATAGCCATCTTTGCGCAAAGAGTTCACAATATTATGGTTAAGCGCTTCATCAGCCTCAACCACAAAGATTCGCCAGACATCAGACATCGTTACTACCACCTGAAACAGCCTGTTTCTAACAAGCCAATTCAACGCCTGAGCCTTCTTTTCCACGCAACACTACCGACACATAAGGCATTTTTTATTTGGCTTCATAATTACTCGAAGAGTGTATCACGATGCCGAAGAGATAGCAAGATATCTCGACGGACTTCCCCCTTCTGTCTCTAATAGACTCCATTTGGCGTTCTTTTCGCATGCGTGCTATGCTATAGGCAAAATGGTAGACCTCCACGGGAACCGGGTAGGTGTGTCACGTTGCATACGCTCGTCTCTCGCAAAACACGGGTGCAGGCACACAGATACACGCAAGGCAACGCACCTATCCAGTCATATATTATAAGGAGTTTGTACAGCGTCAGGAACCCCATGCCTAGAAGGGCAGGGGCTTGTAGGTTCGGAAAACTGATCTTGTAAGCCCACCTGACCAGATTCAGCCAGAGGTGATTTCTCACCTATCGGGCTACGTTACGAGCGAATTTTAGGTACGTTTGGGTGCGTTTCCAGCCTGAACCGCTACGATGCACAATTAAACAGGTCTACAAGGGTTAAACCAGTGTTGTGCATGTCAAACCGTTCTAGTAACCTTATCGAGGAACACATCACCTGGGAAACCAGAGGCTCTTACGAGCAAAAGGAACAACACATGTCATTTGTTTTTGTTGTCGATACCAACAAGAAGCCACTCGATCCAGTTCATCCTGGGGAGGCACGGTACTTGTTAAAAGCCGGAAAAGCCGCCATCCTGAAGCGCTATCCGTTCACGATCATTCTCAAAAAAGCCCTAGAGCATCCCAGTGTTCAACCGTTGCACGTCAAGCTTGATCCAGGCAGCCGCACCACCGGGATCGCGCTGCTCGACGATACGACGGGCAAGGTGCTCTTTGCCGCTGAACTCACGCATCGTGGGCAGGTTGAGCATATCATCCCGCGTGCGAAAGGAGGGAGCAACCGAGTCAGGAACCTCGCGCTGGCGTGTGAGTCGTGTAATCAGGAGAAGGGGACACAGGATATTGCCGTGTTTCTGGCAAAGAAGCCCGATGTGCTCAAGCGGATTCTTGCGACGGCAAAAGCTCCCTTAAAGGATGCAGCTGCCGTCAATAGCACACGCTGGCGATTGTTTGGATGCCTCAAAGAGTTGGGCCTGCCTGTAGAATGTGGCAGTGGTGGCCGCACGAAGTTCAACCGAATCACTCGCAATCTTCCGAAAACGCACTGGCTTGATGCTTGTTGTGTGGGCAAGAGCACCCCTGAGATGGTACAGACACAAGAGATGCGCCCATTGCTTATTACCGCAACCGGACACGCAAGGCGTCAGATGTGCGTGTCTACCAAATACGGGTTTCCAAAGCAGCATAAGCCTCGGCATCAGACCTTTTTAGGATATCGAACGGGCGATGTCGTCAAGGCAATCACCCCAAAAATCACCGTCATAGGCAGGATTGCGATCCGTCATCGTCCATCATTTCGGATTGGCAAACACGATATTCATCCAAAATATATGCATCGTGTGCATCGTGCGGACGGATATACCTATGCGTGAACGATTTTCGCAGTCTACGGACTGCCTTTCTTTCCTCCCCCTGCGCTTGTACGCATGGGTACCCAGAAAGGACCAGAAATGGCGATGAGGCATGATATTCAACGTGATACCTGGAAACAACAGGTTGGGAGCGCAGCCGCTACACGCGTGGAAAATGGAATGATTGTCGGACTGGGAACCGGTTCGACGGCGCATCAATTTATCTATGCTCTGGGCAGACGTATTCAGGATGGACTACGCATTGCGGGTGCGGTTGCTTCCTCACAGGATTCAAAAGATCTCGCGATCAGTGTAGGTATCTCCGTGAGCGACCTCGATACCTACACTGAGCTTGATCTTTACGTCGATGGTGCCGATGAGGTTGATCCTCAGCTACGCCTGATCAAAGGCGCTGGGGGCGCGTTACTGCGTGAAAAGATCGTTGCGTCAGCGACCCGTCACTTTATTGTGATCGCCGATAGTAGCAAACAGGTTGCGCGCCTGGGCACGGGTTTTCCTGTTCCAGTCGAGGTCGTCCCCTTTGGTGCTGCCCTTGTGCGCAAACGCCTGGAAGCTCTGGGGGCGGCCATACAGATACGTATGCTTGGGGACACCGTCTTTGTAACTGAAAATAGTAATATTATCTTTGACTGTACGTTTGCAGGTGGGATCGCTCATCCAGAAGAGCTAGACGCGCATCTGCATAACATCGTCGGTGTAGTGGAAACGGGTCTGTTCCTCAACTTTGCCCAGGAAGCCATCATCGCCGGACCCGATGGAGTTAAAACGCTCTCTCGCTAGTAGAGCACGCTCATTCTTGCACCTCTTCACCGCAAGGAGGACTTTACGACATTGCAAATTATCAGCACTATTCAAGAGTTAGTGTATGCACGTACACAATGGAGTGGACCGATTGGCTTTGTTCCAACCATGGGATACCTTCATGAAGGGCACCTCGCCCTCTATCGACAGGCTCGCACTGAAAATAAGACCCTGGTCGGTAGCATTTTTGTCAACCCCATTCAGTTCGCTCCCCACGAAGATTTAAACCGCTACCCACGCAATCTCGCGCATGACCTTTCCACGCTCGAAAGCCTGGGCGTCGATGTCGTGTTCACACCCTCCGTCGCCGAAATGTACCCTTCCGGCTTCACAACGTATGTGGTACCCGAAGGGCCTCTGGCGACCCAGGCCGAAGGAGCTACGCGTCCCAACCATTTTCGGGGTGTGGCAACCGTTGTATTGAAACTCTTTCAACTTGTACGGCCCGATACCGTCTACTTCGGGCAGAAAGACGCACAACAGACCGCCGTTATCACACGCATGATCCAGGATTTCAACCTCCCGATAGCTCTTCATGCGCTCCCAACTATACGCGAGGACGATGGGCTGGCAATGAGTAGCCGCAATAGCTACCTGACAGTATCCCAGCGCCACGCAGCTACAGTGCTCTATCAAGCGTTACAGACGGGGCGTCTGGCTATTGAAGCCGACCCTCACTCCCATCCTGAAGAAATTGTGCAAACAATGAAAAATGTTCTTGCCCGTGAATCAGAAATTCGCCTGGACTATATCGAAATACGCGACGCAAATACATTTTTAACGCTAGAAACGCTCCAGCCGCCAGCACTGCTTCTCATTGCCGCATGGATAGGAAAGACGCGCTTAATCGACAACTTTGTATTACAGGCCAATGGCACGTGGAACACCGGACAATTTACCGAACATGCCGCCTCCCACATGTAGGGGCGCGGTTTACAAGCCCGTAGCAGAAAAAGGACAACAGAGCATGCGCGATAAAGTTACGATACCGGCCATCCAGGCACGCAAACACGGCCCGAAGATTACGATGGTCACCGCCTATGATGCACCCGGCGCAAAGATCGTCGATGAGGCATTGATCGACATCATTTTAGTGGGCGATTCAGTAGCAACAACGGTGCTTGGATTTGAAGATACACTCTCCGTCACCGTCGATATGATGATTCACCATTCCGCCGCCGTCACGCGTGCACGCCCTGCTGCGCTCGTTGTTACCGACATGCCCTGGCTCAGCTATCATGTCTCCCCAGAAGAAAGCGTGCGCAATGCAGGTCGTCTGGTGAGAGAGGGCGGAGCTGGAGCCGTCAAATTGGAGGGCGGGCGTAAACGTATTGCGACGGTAAAGGCCATCCTGGATGCAGAGATCCCAGTAATGGGGCACCTCGGTCTGACGCCTCAATCCATCCATACCATGGGCGGGTATCGCGTCCAGGGCAAAACGGTCGTCGCAGCTAGAGACCTGCTGGCCGATGCCCATGCCCTGGCTGATGCGGGTATCTTTGCACTTGTATTGGAGGGTATCCCCGACACGCTGGCCCAACTGGTAACAAGAGAGCTTTCGATTCCCACTATTGGCATCGGAGCAGGTATCCACTGCGATGGACAGGTGCTGGTCTTCCACGATGTACTCGGCATGCAGAATCAGAAGATGCCTAAATTCGTGCGTCAATATGCTCATCTAGCCGATAGCGCAACGCAGGCGCTACAACAGTATGGCGCGGATGTACAATCTGGCGCATTCCCTGACGATAGCGAAAGCTACCACCTCGACAAAAATGTTTTAGAGCTCTTGCTGGACACACAGAAGCAAGGTCTGGATTAAGAAAAAATAGTATGGCAAAAATCTATTATGACCGCGACGCCGATCTGGCGACGATACTTTCCAAACAGATCGCGATCATCGGCTACGGCAGCCAGGGACATGCTCACGCGCTCAACCTGCGCGACAGCGGCTGCAATGTCCTGGTAGGGCTGCCAGAGATCAGTCGTAGCCGTCAACGCGCTGAACAGGACGGCTGGCATGTTCTTCTCCCTGCAGAAGCCGCCAGCCATGCCGACATCATCATGCTCCTGGTCCCTGATCAGCATCAGCATCAAGTATATGAGCAAGATATCAAAATGCATCTGACGGCAGGCAAAATGCTACTCACCGCCCACGGCTTCAGCCTGCATTACGCCCAGATCACTCCCCCTACGAATGTTGATGTGGCAATGGTTGCGCCCAATGGACCTGGAGCTATCCTCAGACAGGTATTCACTGAAGGAAAGGGCATACCAGCACTGTGGACCGTGTACCAGGACTTCACAGGCCACGCAGAAGCTCTTACAGTCGCCTACGCCCGTGCCCTCGGCTGCACACGAGCCGGTATTATTCAAACGACCCTCGCCGAAGAAACTGAAACGGACCTCTTCGCCGAGCAGGTAGTACTATGTGGTGGTCTCACTGCACTCATTCGCACCGCATTTGAAACACTGGTCGAAGCCGGGTATCAACCAGAAATTGCCTATACCTGCTGCCTGCAAGAAGTGAAGCTCATCGCCGATCTGCTCTATCGTGGTGGCATTAACTTTATGCACAACTCCATCAGTGATACCGCCGAATTCGGCGACTACATGACTGGACCACGCATTATCGACTCCCACACACGTACACAGATGCGTGCCGCCCTGAAAGACATTCAGGATGGTACTTTTGCCCGTGCCTGGATACTAGAAAAGCAAGCTGGATTTCCGACTCTGCATACCATGCGCCAGAGAGACGCTCAACACCCTATTGAGGCGGTGGGAGAACACCTGCGCCAGATGCTGCCATGACCGTAATCCCTTCTCATGAGCAAGCATTAAAAAGACACTAATTACCAGCATTTTTGGTCGGGTACATATAATAAAAGTAGGCACCGATTATGAGGGTGCAACGACAGAAAGTCGCATGGACAAGATTTGTTGTACGAAAAACGCAACAATAGTATTGTCCATGTAATACTATCGATCGTCTGCATCATTCCATTGCTGCTTTACATACATTTTTGAATAAGAAGGGAAATTTCTGCATGAAACTTAACAGCAAAGTAACAAATACAAGCTCGACCGAAGAGTTTGCACTGACCGATAGCGAACTGGAAACAGTTCTTGGAGGACAGGGTTGGGGCTGCACACCATCACCCTGCGATGGTGGCGGATCTCCTAACTACGGTGGCGGCTATCCTAACTATGGCGGCGGCTATCCTAACTATGGCGGCGGATCTCCTAACTACGGCGGAGGGTCATCCTGTGGCGGAAGCTCGCCCAACTACGGTGGCGGATACAGCCCCAACGGTAGCCCATCGGATGGCGGCACAATGTACAGTGTCACGACCTCCACAACCACCTACTACATGGGCAGTCCTACGCCCAGTGGTAGCAGTTGCGGCGGTGGCTACTAATTAGCTTGACCACAAACAGCCACCCTTGACCCTACAGGGAACCACGTCGGTAGAAGTACTGGCGTGGTTCCCTTAAATTGTGTAAGAATCTTAGCGTTTGTGTCAAAACACGATAAACACAAGCGAGGTCTGCGAGAGTATTATCCAGGTCGCCGATCGCGCGACACGCATACAGCCACCGGCACGCTGCCTCTTTCTGCTCGCAGTTATTTTGCACACCTCCCCGCAGGCAATGGAGCCGGAGTCAAAGTAATTATAGCATCTCCACAAATTCTTTCTTGCACCTGCTGAATAGAATGCCCTTCCCAATTTTCATAATATTTCCTATAATAGGACATATATCACTGATTTTGGAGGTGATGCACGTTCGCAAGAGCACACATGGCTGATACTATTGAGTTGTTTTCCTGTTCCTCAAACAATGTGCCGTCTTTCCATTCTATGATCCACAAGAACGTGATGATCCTTTTACGATAACACTGGCCGAACAGTGGGTAGATAGTGGAGACAATAGAGTAAATGATTGAAAAGAGGATGAGGTATAGTATAAAAGATGGTAAAAACAGACTGCAATGCAGTGCATACCCTTAACATGCTGAAATCAAAGTTAGATGACAGTTCTCATTTAACGGTGCTTCAGGAAGGCAGGTATTGTTGGAATGCGCATTTTACTTTTGGTGAACCTGCAACACCTGAGAGTATTGAGAGAATCAAAGAAAAATTGCAGCTTCCATTTTCGCCTGCATATGAGGAGTTTCTTCTCTCTGCCAATGGAGCTTTACTCTACCATGATAATGTGAATGGGCAATGGGGCTTTCGTTTATATGGAACAAGAGAATTATTCAGAGCGAACGCCCGTTTTAAAGAGCGTTACAGGATAGATCATTCTTCATATATAGCATTTGCAGAATCGCTTGGTGATGCAGATCTTTTGCTCCTCGACACAACCCAATTTGTAAATGAGGGGAGAGATTTCCGCGTTATTGATGGTGATAGCGCTGATCCGCCTGCTCAATGGAAGACTGCAGCGCGTAGCTTTTGTGATTGGCTCGATCGGCTTGTGGTTGCTCAAGGAGCAAAATACTGGCGTTGGTATTAATGAATAGCAGATGAAAGGTCTGCACCCATTGGAGTCTTCGGCTCCCGCATGCCAGAGAGCCGTTGTCCACTGAGCCAGGGAGTCCGTCAAGCGCTCGGCTCCCCCAACCTGAGCGACGTGCGACAAAAAAGCCTCTGTGTAACGGTAGTCATACGCTCGCTTGCGCCCTGTAAGGAGTGCCAATCCATCTGCCGTATAGCTTCGCAGATTCCAGGTGCGGTGGAGACCAACAGTTCCCAAGAAGACTTACTCAACAAGAGCGCTTTTCAAAAAGGTAAATGCCGAAGGAAAAACAATATCTCGCTGAGAGAGTTCTTGCTCATGGTCTAAATTGTCGAAAATACGCAAGGAAATACCAGCTGCTTCAATCTCCTGATGGCGCTCTAGGAGTGGTTGGGCTACACGACCATCACCCGAACCAGCATACACAAAGAGAGGACAACGCACTTCGCGCGGGTCCACTACAGGCCAGGAAACGAGTGCTTGCCAACATGCGATCATTGCGGGGAGGCTTCTCTGCTCAAACCATGCTTGTTCCTCAGGATCTATGCCGAGGCGTTCGAGCTGTCCTTCTCCCTGTAAGGTAAGAACCTTCTGCAACTCGGCCACCATTGGCCTGATTCGCTCATCGGGATAGACGTTCCCGAAAAAGCTGCCAGCAACGATGGCGCGGCTAATTCGGTTGGATCGGGCTGCTAATTGGAGTGCCTGCGAACCGCCAAAGGAATGTCCCCATATGGAAAAGCGTTCCGCTCCACAGACATCCGCAACAGAGCAAATATCATCAAGCATTTTTTCAATGGCGTAGGCACTTGGTTCCGTTGGCAGATCACTTTCTCCCATTCCTCGCCGATCCATTGTAATCACTTGAAAGTAGCGAAGAAGTTGCTCAACATACCCAAGCCCGTACCAAATCCGTCGACTTTCCGCAAATCCTGGAAGTAAAAGCAGAGTGGGACCCTTTCCCTGTACATCATACGCAATTCTGGTTCCATCAGATGAAGTGAGAAACATACAATCCCCTTACTCGTTCAATAAGAGATATTCATCCTCGAAGGACGTACATAATTATAGACTGAAAAGCAATCCTTTGCTACTAAAAACCTTGCCGATTTGCTGTATGACGTTGGCTCTCTTTTAACATGCGCTCAACCAGTTGCGTTCTTCTTGCGCAAAAAGCGTCTCGAATAACGCGACTCCCTGTGGATACATAACCATTATACCCTCAGAGACGAGAAGGGGAACTGGTATCAAATAAACATGAATGACTTCATTGATGCTGAAGATATTATAATTATTCAGCGAGAGCTACAGCATAAAATTTAATTCTATAGCAATTTCTTGTTGGAAGCTCAAAAATATTGAATAATGAGGAGCCACATACATGAAAGAGCAATTAGTAACGCTAAGCCGTACAATAGCCTATGCCCTACGCCACCATCCAGAACAATTTGGCCTGACAATCGACGACGAAGGATGGGTTCCCCTTGATGAATTGCTTACCGCACTGCGTCAGCAACGTTCCCTACAAACAATCACCATTGACGACATCGTTACTCTTCTTGCCCAGCCCGGCAAAAAACGCTTCGAGATGTACGAGGGAATGATTCGTGCGTATTATGGACACTCCATTGCACAGAAAGTCATACGCGAACCGGTTGCCCCTCCCACTATACTCTTTCACGGCACGACGCCAGAGGCTGCGCAGGCAATCAAGGTGGAAGGCCTCAAGCCTATGCAGCGTCAGTACGTCCACCTCTCAGCGGATGAAGCCACGGCACGTACCGTTGCTCTCCGCAAAACACGACGCCCGGTTATTCTCCATATCAACGCTCAACAGGCACACGAGCAAGGGCTTCACTTTTATTATGGCAACGATACGACCTGGCTTGCTGATACTATCCCGCCTCGCTTCATTCAAGAGATATAAAACAAACTATAACGTAGATTATCCTCGGCGCGATCTCCCAAAGCGGCGCAAACGCAGTGAGTTGCTCACAACGGTGACCGAAGAGAGCGCCATCGCCGCTGCCGCAAAGATGGGTGCCTGCTCCTTCAAAAAGGGGATCAGGGGAGACAAGATTGCGGTCGGGACCAGAATCACGTTGTAGGCAAAAGCCCAGAAAAGGTTTTGCTTGATGGTGCGTAACGTCGCTCGTGACAGGGTCAACGCCGTCGCAATACTCTGCAAGTTCCCCTTCACCAGGGTGATGTCAGATGCCTCCATCGCGACATCCGTTCCGGTTCCCATGGCAATGCCTGCGTCGGCCTGGACGAGCGCTGGTGCATCGTTGATGCCATCTCCAGCAAATGCAACGACCAATCCCTGCTCCTGCAGCCGCTTGACCTGGTTCGCCTTGTCTTCTGGCAAAACTTCCGCGAGCACATGTTCAGGGGCAATTCCGACCTGATCCGCAATCGCCAGCGCGGTGCGACGATTATCACCAGTGAGCATCCAGACGGTGAGGCCCTGGGCGTGTAGTTGCTTGATTGCTTCCAGTGAGCCATCTTTAACGGTGTCAGCAACGGCAATCACTCCTGCAAGTTTCCCATCAAGGGCAATAAGCATGGCGGTCTTCCCCTGAGCTTCGAGTGTGGTGAGTTGCTCCTCTAAAGCATCCGTCTCTATCGCATGATCGCGCAAGAGCCCGCGTGTTCCAATGAGAAGCGTTTGCCCCTCGACGGTTGCTTCCAGGCCGCGCCCTGCCAGTGCTGTGAAATGTTCGGGGTATGTGGTGAGCGTTAAACCACGTGCCTTTGCTCCCTCAACGATGGCTGCGGCTAAGGGATGCTCGGACCCCTGTTCGGCAATAGCGGCCAGACGCATTATGGTATGCTCTTGATAATCTGGCAGGACAAGCACATCCGTTACTTCAGGCTTGCCTCTGGTAATGGTGCCAGTCTTGTCAAGCAATACCGCACGGACGGCATGGATACGCTCTAAGCTTTCTCCACCTTTGATCAAAATGCCCTGTTCGGCCCCTTTGCCCGTTCCTACCATAATAGCGGTCGGAGTGGCAAGACCCAGGGCACACGGACAGGCCACCACAAGCACTGCAACTGCCGCAACAATGGCGGTAATCCAGGCATTTGTGCTGCCCGCGTTCATGCCAGCACCTATCACAGGAATGCCTATCGTGTGTCCAATAATCGCCCAGGCAATGAAGGTAAGCGCGGCAATCACAAGTACAACGGGCACAAAGACGCTTGAGATGCTATCGGCCAGACGCTGAATTGGTGCCTTCGATCCCTGTGCCTGTTCCACCAACCGCACAATATGGGCCAGCACGGTATCCGCGCCAACCTTTGTTGCACGCATCTGCAATAATCCACGTTGATTGATGGTTGCGCCTACAACTGCATCCCCCTGCGCCTTTTCGACGGGAAGGCTTTCTCCAGTGATCATCGACTCATCGACTGACGAGCGCCCTGAAATCACCTCGCCATCGACTGGTATCTTCTCGCCCGGACGCACGACCAGTTCCCACCCAAACTGCACTTGCTCAATTGGCAACTCGATTTCACTACCATTGCGAATCACGTGGGCCGTTCTCGCTTGCAATCCGATCAACTTCTGGATGGCTGCATTGGTCTGTCCCTTCGCACGCGCCTCCAAATATTTCCCAAGGAAGATCAAGGTGACGATAAGGGCTGTCGTATCATAGAATGTGACGCCACCAACAAGATGTGGGAAAAAGGTCGCTACCACGCTCAGCAGATAGGAGGCCGTTGAGCCAAGCGAGACGAGCGTATCCATATTGGCGCTTCCGTGCCGCAACGTATTGATCGCTCCACGGTGGAACTCCCAGCCTACGAGCGCCCAGATGGGAGTAGTGAGAATTAATAGCAGGATATTCTCACCGGCAAAACGATCCATGAAGAACATGCTCAGAATTACGACGGGCAGCGAGAGGACTACTCCCAGTATGAGAAGCCTGCGTTTCCGCTCCAATGTGTTAGCTTTGCGCTCCCTCTGCTCGTCTTCTTGAGACACAGCAGGCGAAGGGAGATTGGCAAGAACCATCTTCGCCTCGTCCAGTGGTTCCACTGCAACTGGGGTGGGTACAGGGGCTATGATAGGAAGCGCCTTATAGCCGACCGCTTCGACTTTCTGCACCATCTGTTCCATGCCCGTATGCGTTGGATCATATGTGACCAGCGCTTTTTCGGTGGCAAGGTTCACCTGGGCATCAATCACCCCCGGAACCTTTTTGAGGCCCTTTTCAACACGCATGGAGCAGGATGCACACGTCATCCCTTCAATAGCGAAGGTTGCCTGCTGCTGTGGGCCTCTCTGCTCTTGTATATTCTCTAGCTGCTGGTCATTTGTCTGATTGGTTTCTATCGACATGACTTTCCTTTTCCATTTGTTGGCTTTCACCCGCACCCCCCGGTAGGGGGTATAAGAAAAGTATAGTCTATTGTGTGAGACATGTCAATGGGATAGCGCTTCCAGGGCGCGACCCAGATTTTCGCCACCATCACCGTAGGGAAGCCATTTATAATTCCGGGGTTGCTTGGTTACTGGGCCATCCCGGAATTATAAATGGCTTCC
>JACDAE010000131.1 GCA_013695595.1 Ktedonobacteraceae bacterium
CCTGGGCGTGTTGTTGACAACCGGAGCTACCGGCGGCGACCTCGGCACCCTGCTGGCACACTCGATTGGCACCAGTCCTCTCTCGCGCATCGTCATTCTTCTGCTGGCATTCAGCACCATTGCCAACAATGTCCCTGGCGACTACAGCTTCGCGCTCTCCACACAGGCACTCGGTCTGAAAGTCGTGAAACGTTGGATCTTGACTATTATAGGAGCGGTCATCTACTTAGCTATCGCCCTGGCCATCGCCGCCAACTTCAATATTAACCTGCAAGGCTTTCTCTTACTGATTGCCTACTGGCTCGGCGCATGGAGTTCGATCATGCTCATCGAGTTCTACGTTATACGGAAAGGCACCGTTCCTGCCGAAGACTACGAAACCGCGAGCAAGCTGCCTGTCGGGATCGCCGCAATGAGTGCTCTTGTAATAGGCCTGGCCCTGGCAGCCCTTGGCGTGAATCAGGCATCCGTCATTGGCTTTGAGGGTCCCCTCTCACACGTGCTTGCCGATGCCGATATCGGTTTCCCACTGGCAATCATCCTGGCCGGACTGATATACTACCCGCTGCGCCGTTGGGAATTGGCAAAGTTTAAACGCTAATAACATAATAGGAGGTTACCCATGAAACCTGCTGATCTTCTTGCACGCCACCCGGAAGCCTGGAGGGATGCGACACGGCATCCATTCCTGGATTCTGTGCGCGATGGCACTCTGCCCACTCAGTCCTTCGTGACATGGTTGGCCCAGGATTATCTTTTTGCAACCGACGAACTGACGGTTCAAGCACATCTTCTTCCGTCGGCTCCTCGTTATACCCAGAGCCTCTTAATTAGTAATCTGGCGGCTCTTGATGCTGAGCTGAGCTGGTTTGAGGGGCGTGCAAAAGAGTTGAACCTCGCGTTAAATGCAAAGCCTCAGTCTGCCACTGCCGCCTATGGTGCATTCATGCGCACATTTGCAGAACTCCCATTTGCCGCCGCCTTGACTGCAACATGGGCCATTGAACGGGCATACCTGGAAGCATGGCAGAGCGCTCTCCCAGGCCATCCGCTCTATCGGGAGTATATCGAACGCTGGACTAATCTCGGCTTTGCTGGCTTTGTCGATGCCATGGAGCAGATGACCGCACGCGCTTTGGAAGACGGCACGGCAGATAAAGAAGCTGAAGCTGCCTTTCTGGAGGTTGCCGATCTTGAGCGCAAATTTTGGGATATGGCCTGGTCAGTAGAATAAGCCCGGCTGCACAGTAAAAATGTTCCAGCTTACGTAACATACATAAAACAGTGCCTGCTGTTGACCAGTAGGCGCATCAGGTTCTGGGAATTGCTGCGCAGGAACCCTTGTTTGCGGCAACCTGCTCCTGATAAAACGCGATTTTCTCTCTATTCGATCTCCCAAAAGGGTAATGACCTATCCATCCACAATCTGCCCATCGCGCATCTTAATAATGCGATCCGCCCTCTGCCCCACCTCCAGCGCATGCGTCACAACCACAAACGTCTGGCCGTTCCCTTTATTCAAGTTGCCCAGGAGATCCATAATCTCGGTTGCCGTCTCGCTATCCAGGTTGCCAGTTGGCTCATCGGCCCAGACAATTGCTGGATTGTTGGTGAGGGCGCGTGCAATGGTGACACGCTGGCGCTGGCCCCCGGATAACTCGGCTGGCCGGTGGCGAGCGCGGTCGGCGAGGCCCACCATATCGAGCATCTCCAGCGCCCGTTTCCGCGCTTTTTTGCTCGGAACTTTAGAGACGAGCATCGGCAGTTCAACATTCTCCACAGCGGTAAGCACCGGGAGCAGGTTGAACTCCTGGAAGATGAAGCCCATATGTTGCGCACGATACGCTGTACGCTCGTTATCACTGAGATCGCGCAGATTAGCGCCCCGAATGAAGATATCACCCTCATCGATGGTATCAAGTCCCGCGAGACAATTGAGCAGCGTCGTCTTGCCGGAGCCACTCTGTCCCATGATGGCGACCATTTCGCCCTGCTCTACCGCGAGATCGATCCCTTTGAGAGCCTCAACGTTCAGGTCTCCACTGCGGTAGGTCTTTTTTACCTTTTGTGCCTGGATAATCATGTATGTCTTGTCCCATATCGATAGCGAATTTACTGTTATATATGTCTATTTTACAATGTGGCGATCTCTTTGAGCTGTGCTGGCTGACTGATGGTAATATGCTTACGGCTGGATATAATTGTGCCGGCATCTTTGAGTTCGCGTAGCACCGCGCTTACGGTTTCGCGGTAGACACCCAGGCGTTCGGCCAGTTCTTCGTGGCTCAAGCCCTCCACCACCAGAGCGTTGTCCTGCGTATGTGCCAGTTGAAGCAGAAGGGCAGCGAGTCTGGAAGCGGTGCTTCTAAACGTCGTATCAATCAGTTGTGCTTCAAGCTGGGTAAAGCGTTGGGCGAGCGCGTGCAGGAAGCCCAGCGCAATTGTTGGCCTTTGAGAGACCAGATGATCTATATCTTGCCGATTGAATATATAGAGTTGAGCGCTGGTCACTGTTTCGGCAAAACTGGTATGCAATGTTTGCCCGAAGAGAGACAGTTCGCCGAAAGAGGCACCTGTCTCCAATGTTGCAGTGATCAGCTTTCTGCCATCCTGTGAGATATAGTAGAGCTGGACACTGCCTGTTCTGAGCAAAAAGAGCGTCGCGCCCTTCTCACCTGGACGATAAAAGATACGTCCAGGTGGGCAGGTAATGACGGTTGCGAGGCGCTCCAGTTCGCCAAGTTCGGTTGATTGAAGATGCCCAAAGATGTCACTGCTGGCCAGGAATGCTGCCCTCTCGCTGAGGACATGGGATGATGTGGACATTTGCTGGTCGGGTGATTGTTTTTCTTGCACCGGGCTATCCTATGTGTAGTGTGACGCTTTTGATAGGGTCTATTGTATCACATCTGTTTTACGCTCCTGAACTGGTGAGATAGATGGCCTCGGTACGATTGCGTGCGTGAAGTTTCTCAAAGATGTTCTGAACATGCTTGTGAACGGTTGATTCGGCGATAGAGAGTTCACGTGCGATCTCACGGTTCTTTTGTCCGCGCCGCATCAGGTCCAGAATCTGCTGTTCGCGATCCGTGAGAGGACGTGGTAGGCGTGGGGTAGGATCGATTGTCTGAACTTGCATAGCCGCTTTCCGCGTGCGTCTGCTGCGTTTCGATCCTCGATAGGCCAGAGCGTCCATAGAAGCGATCATATCGGGTGTGGGGGACCAGCAGGAAGTGAGCGCTTTTGTAAAGGATAGGCCTCTATTCTCAAAATGAGCGTCGGGCGGATTCCACGCTGGAGGTTCCTGCGTCAACCAGAGTGTACGCAGGTGTGCAACGATGGATGAAGCAAGCGTGCCTGGGATACAAAGATCGTTGCGTGCGGCGCAGCGGATGGCGTGGATCAGTGCGTCGGGTTCAACATCGCGGGTGAGGTAGCCTATGGCGCCGTGTTGTAGTGCCTGGAACACGTGTTGTTCGTGGTGAGTTGCTACAAAGATGACCACGCGTGCAGCAGGTGAGCAGGCTTGCAGGTGCTCCATGGTTTCAAATCCCTGCCCACCAGGGATATCCGGGTCCATCAAAATCACATCTGGCAGTGTTTCTAGCGCAAGTGCGGCGGCATCAAGGGTATTGGATGCCTCAGCAACAACAAACAGGTCTGACTCTTGCTCAATGACCTCGCGTACAGCGCGTCTCATTAATGAGTGGTGATCAACGATCATAATCTTAACCATAAATGCTTCCCTTTCTACTTCTACAGCCCCTTTACATGACATAAATTGATTAGCCATAAATATGTATGGCTTACACTATATACTATACCTTCCCGTCCAAGAAACAGGCGGTAATAAAGTTGGTGATATCTGTAAATAGTGTGGATACTAGTTCATGTTGTAAGTACATATGGGGGAATAAGCGAGGCTTAAAAACGGTTATTATAATTAAGATAGAGACCCTCGAGACCCTCAAAAAAAATCTTGCGTCTCAAGCATCACTATGTTATACTTCTGAGTCAGCAGGGGGTAGTCCCTGCGAGCAGATAATTACAACAAAAATCCATTATTAAGTACACACGCTCTCTAGCATGCGCCAACCCTGGGGTCCATGGAATACTCGTACCTGGGGGACCCTGACGCGAACAAAAGAAGAGAGCGGAGGACAAAGGGAGGTCCGTTTTTTGGCAAATATCATTTCGATGAAACAGCTTTTGGAAGCGGGTGTTCACTTCGGGCATCAAACGCGCCGTTGGAACCCTAAAATGCAGCAGTTCATTTTTATGGACCGCAATGGTATCCATATTATTGATTTGCAGCAGACAGTCACGCGCCTGAATGACGCGTACAAATTTGTTGAGCAGCTTGTAGCCGGTGGTGGCACCATCCTTTTCGTAGGGACAAAGAAGCAGGCCCAGGAAGCGGTTGCCGAAGAGGCGAAGCGTTGCGGCATGTATTATGTGAATCAGCGCTGGTTGGGTGGCATGTTAACCAACTTCCAGACGATTCAGTTGCGTATTCGTTATCTGCGTGAGTTGGAAGCTCGTCGTGATCGCGGTGACTTTGAGCGCTTACCGAAAAAAGAAGTACAGCATCTACAGGATGACATGGATCGCCTGGAGCGCATCCTGGGCGGCATCAAAGATATGCGCCGGTTGCCTAATGCGATCTTTATTATCGATACCCGTAAAGAACGTACGGCGATCACCGAGGCCCGTCGCCTGGAGATCCCGGTGATTGCGCTGGCCGATACCAACTGCGATCCCGACGAGATGGATTATCCTATCCCGGCCAACGACGATGCTATTCGCGCGGTCCGTTTGCTTTGTGCCAAAATTGCTGATGCAGCCGTTGAAGGACGCCGTGAGCTAGAGGCATTGCAGAAGGATGCTGAGCCCACGGGCGAGAGCGAAGAGCCCACTTCCACTTCCGCATCTGTTGCAATAACGACCCCTGCGGTTCCTGCGGCGGAAGCACCTGAGTCACCTACACCAGCTCCGGAGTCACCTGTACCGGCTTCTGAATCACCTACACCGGTTCTTGAGGCTCCTGTAGCCGCCGAGCCAGTTGAAGAGACACCAGCCCCGGCCCCAGTTGTTCAAGCCGAGCCAGAGCCAGAAGCAGTGAGCGAACCAGTGAGCGCACCCGCCGAGCCAGAACTCGTCGCGAAAGAAGCTCTCTAAGTTTGAGTAGTATTCGTCGGGCGGGGGGTGAGGGGCGTAGCGCCTTTTGCCTCCCGCCTCTTCCTGTGTTTTTGAAGAGATTGTTTTACGCTTGCTGGCCCATGGGCCAGCATTATACACATTTGTCAAGCACATGGATGCCAGAAAGATGGTCGTAAATCGTTGCACCATCCTTGGCATCTGAGTATGATACATAATGAATTGAGGAGAAATTCCGCTATGAACTACGCTGCCACCGATGTAAAAAAGTTGCGCGAGGAGACTGGTGCAACTTTTGCTGATTGTAAGAATGCTTTAAGCGAGGCAACAAGCTGGGACGAAGCCGTGAAGCTTGTCGACGCCAGAAGTGGCCGTAAGGCAGAGAAAATGATTGCCTCTGGCCGCGAAACCAAAGAAGGTGGCGTTTTTGCCTATGTCCATCATAATCACAGCGTAGGCGTTTTGCTCGAACTCAATTGCAGCACCGATTTTGTGGCACGCAGCGAGAGCTTCCGCACCCTGGCAAGTGAGTTGGCTCTGCAGATCACTGGTCTTGCTCCTAAATACGTTAGTTTTGAAGATGTACCTGCTGAAGTTCTTGATGAGGCGCGTCGTCAGGCAGCCGAAGATCCTTCCATGGAGCGGGTTCCTGAGGGCAGACGTGAGGAAGTACTCAGCAACAAAGTCAAAAAGACTATTGGGGATCAGGTTCTGCTGCAACAGCCATGGGTCAAAGACGAGTCTGTGAACGTTGGTGATCTGGTACGTAAGGTTATCGCCGAGACTGGTGAGAATATTGTTGTGCGGCGCTTCAGCCGTTTCAAGTTGGGTGAATAAGTAGAGGGTCTGGTATGGCAGTCGAACTGAAGTATCGGCGTATCTTGCTGAAATTAAGTGGCGAGGCGTTGGGGGCACAGGGCACAGGCATTGATGCTGCGACGGTACGTACTATCGCGGCAGAAGTCAAGCGTGTGCATGCGTTAGGAGTACAAATAGCGATGGTCGTTGGTGGAGGGAATATGTGGCGTGGCGCTGATGCAGCCGCCACCGGCATAGACCGTGCCACCGCTGACTATGTAGGTATGCTGGCAACAGTAATGAACTCGCTCGTCATGCAAGATGCCATGGAAAAGCTTGGCATGGAGACGCGAGTACAGACTGCCATAGAGATGCCACCTGTGGCTGAACCATTTATCCGCCGTCGTGCGGAGCGCCACCTTGAAAAAGGGCGCGTGGTGGTTCTTGCCGCAGGGAGCGGAAACCCATTTTTCACAACCGATACCGCAGCGGCCTTGCGGGCCGTTGAATTGAACACAGACGTGTTACTCAAAGCAACGAAAGTAGATGGGATCTACGACGATGACCCTATGCGTAACCCCAATGCCCGTAAATTTGAGGAGATCAGCTATATGCAGGCACTCAACATGGGACTCAAGGTTATGGATAGCACCGCACTTTCTCTCTGTAAAGATAACACCATGCCGATTATCGTCTTTAATCTACACCAGGCAGGTGCATTGGAGATGATTGTACGTGGTGGAAAGTGTGGTACACTCGTCACAGAGGATAAGCCAACTGCCTGAGGGCGTTCCAGGCTTGTTCTGATATGTTGCGCGTTGTTAAGAGAAAACCCGTTGACGATAGAAAAAGGGGTAAGCTATGACAGCAGATTTACTTGGGGATGCGGAAAGACGAATGCTCAAAGCAATCGAGGCTCTCAAGCAGGATCTTGCCGCTATTCGTACCGGGCGTGCCAGCCTGGCTCTGATCGAACGGATCACCGTCGATTACTATGGTGCGCCAACGCCAATCAATCAGGTCGCATCCGTCTCTGTTCCTGAGGCTCGCCTGTTAGTGATACAGCCCTGGGACAAAAAGATGTTGGTCGATATTGAGAAGGCGATTCAGAAGTCGGATCTGGGTATTAACCCAAATAACGACGGACAGGTTATTCGCTTGAATGTTCCGCCCATGAACGAAGAGCGGCGGCGCGACCTTGTGAAAACACTCCACAAGAAGCTGGATGAGCATAAGGTAGCCGTACGTAATGTGAGGCGTGATATTCAGGACAAGCTACGCGATCGTGAAAAAAAGAAGGAAGTTTCCGAGGACGAGCTGAAGCGTAGTACTGAAAAGTTGCAGAAGCTCACCGACCGCTACATCGACGAGATGGATAAAGTCGGCAAGACCAAGGAACAGGAGATTCTGGAGGTCTAACGTTGGCCAGGATACAAAGTTTCTTTTCTTCAACAAAGAAGAAAGAGGAAACACAGTCACAATCTATTGCATCTGAGCAACAAAAGTGCCCGGTTCGCCATCTTGCTTTTATCATGGATGGCAATGGGCGCTGGGCCACGAAACGTCATTTACCGCGCCTGGCTGGTCATAAAGCCGGTGTCAGTGCGTTACGACGTATCGTCGAGTGTGCAGCAGACGAAAATATTGAGATGCTCAGTGTGTACGCCTTTTCAACCGAGAACTGGGGGCGACCTCGCAGTGAAGTAGAGGGCTTAATGCGTCTCTTCTGGGAGACTATACGCTCGGATCTGGAGAAGTTACACCGCGATGGAGTGCGGCTGCGTCATCTTGGTCGGTTGCATGACCTCTCACCCGACATTCAACAGGCCGTGAAGGATTCTGTGGAGTTGACACGCAACAACACACGTATCGGCCTGAATGTCTGTTTCAATTATGGTGGGCGAGCAGAATTGGTAGATGCCATCCAGCAGATTATTGCCGATGGCAGGTCTCCCGATACCATCACCGAAGAGCTAATCAGCTCTTATTTATATACGCGTGATCTACCAGACCCGGATATGGTGATCCGTACCGCTGGCGAGATGCGCGTCAGTAACTTTCTATTATGGCAAAGTGCCTACAGTGAGTATTACGCGACACCAACGCTCTGGCCTGATTTTGGGCGGGAAGATCTCCTTGCGGCACTTGACAGCTATCGTCAACGCCAACGCCGTTTTGGGCGTGTAGCTGTCTCACCAACCCAATAATCACAAAGAAAATAGGATGGTCAAAAGCCATCCTATTTTCCTTGCAGCCTGATGAGCGCCACGAGTAAGCGGACGTAGATGGATACGGGCATACTTCGTACGTGGTCTTTGCCGTCGCAAAAGGATGGTAGTTCTTTGCAAGGTGCCGGTGAACAGAAGAGAGAATCGGGGATGCCCGAACCTGAGAAGGTAAATACGCAGAACCAATCCGTTGGTCAACGCTGGCTCACAGCGGCAATCGCCATCCCTATTGTGCTGGTGTTTGTCTGGTTTGGCGGCTGGATTGCGTTCGCAGCGATAGTGTTAGTCGTCGCGCTCGGAACTATGGAGCTTCGTAACATGATGCTCCATGCCAATTATCATCCCCTGATCTGGATTAGTTTTACTCTCAGTGCGCTTTTGCTCCTATCCGCTATGATACCAGCGTACAGACTTTTGATCATAGAGATCAGCCTCGGTAGCGCTTTACTCATTTCGTTTCTTTGCGTCCTTGCCCGTAAACAACTCCACGGGGCTATGGTGGACTGGGCACTGACACTTGCAATCGCAATTTACCTGGGTTGGCCCATGAGTGGTTTATTAGTTTTGCGTGGCTATGGATCAGGAGTGTTTCATCCCGGTACAGGTCTATGGGTGACGTTGCCGCCTGGAATATGGTGGTTGCTGGTCGTGTTACTTGGGGTGTGGAGTTTCGATGGCGCGGCCTTCTTTAGCGGGCGCTATTTTGGTCGCCACAAACTGGCCCCAATGATCAGCCCCGCCAAAACCTGGGAGGGTGTGGCCGGCGGGTTGGTTTTCTCTATCATCGCCTGCCTTGTGCTTGCAATCGTACCTTTGCATGTACCGTGGTATCTCGCGATCTTGCTTGGAATCCTTATTGGAGGTGCAGCAACCCTGGGTGATCTCGCGGAATCGTTGATCAAGCGGCAGACACATGTCAAAGACAGCGGGCAGATTATGCCGGGACACGGAGGTATGCTTGACCGCATCGATAGCATCCTGTTTGCTGCCGTTGTTGTCTACATCTTTGCCCAGGTTATGCAAATATGGTAGGGTTTGGAAATGATGCAAGGAGATCGCGTAGGGGTGCCATTTATAATCCCGTGCCCCTACGCCAGGGGCATCCTGACCACCGGTGCTATAATCTAAATAGATGTAGTGTTGTGAAAGCGGATCAAAAAGAAGCGTTATGAATACATTTCCTAGACGTATTGCTCTACTTGGGAGTACAGGTTCAATCGGTCGCCAGACGCTCGACGTTGTGCGGCGTTTCCCCAACCAATTTCGTGTGGTCGCCCTTGCCGCCCGTAGCAATGTCGAACTTTTGGCGCAGCAGGTGCAGGAATTCAAGCCCTCCCTCGTTACTTGTTTTGCCGATACCCCCGGCGTAGAAGAAAAGGCTCGCGAGCTTTTGCCGGGCGTGGTGATCGGCGAACAGGGACTACTGGAGGTGGCGACGCATCCCGAAGCCGATGTTGTGGTCGCTGCAACTTCCGGCCTCAGAGGCCTCAAACCCACCCTTGCGGCCATCGGCGCTGGCAAAACAATTGCGCTGGCGAACAAAGAGACGCTGGTCATGGCCGGGCATCTGGTGATGCAGGCCGCCCAACGCGCCGGCGTGCCCGTCCTGCCCATCGATAGCGAGCATAGCGCGATATGGCAATGTCTGCGTGGAGAGGAAAGTACAGATATTCAGCGCCTGCTCCTGACTGCCTCCGGTGGCCCATTTCGGCATACTTCCCTGGAAGCGTTGCAATCCGTGACCGTTGAGCAGGCATTGGCTCATCCCACATGGCGAATGGGACCCAAGATCACCATAGATTCCGCGACCCTTATGAATAAAGGCCTGGAGGTGCTTGAAGCGCGCTGGCTCTTTGATGTGGATTATGAGCATATCGACGTTGTTGTGCATCCCGAAAGCATTATTCATTCGATGGTCGAGTTCGTTGACGGCTCCATCAAAATGCAGGCCAGCTTACCAAGTATGCATCTACCGATTATGAATGCGCTGGCTTATCCACAACGTTTACATAATACCGATAGCGACTTTATACGCGAGTTACGCTGGTCCGATGTGGGACATCTCAATTTTGAGGATCTTGATCGTGAGCGTTTCCCTTGCTTCCGCCTCGCGCTGGAGGCAGGGAAAAAGGGTGGAACATATCCATGCGCTCTGGTAGGTGCCGATGAAGAGGCGGTCGAGCTGTTTTTGAGTGGTGCGCTCGACTTTCTGGGGATTGCACGCTTGATAGAGGAAGTGTTGGAGCGCCACCAATCGATAGAGCAACCTGACGTAACGATGATACTGGAGGCATGTGCGTGGGCGCGTAAGACGGCGCGGGAACTCAGTAAACGGCGTACCTCACATTCGAATTAAGCGAAGCGTGCTGCCACACTGCTATTTTCCTGTTCCCCACTCTGGTCGTGGGAAGCATCCTATTACTAAAGATAAGAAATTTGGACAATTTTATTATTATAAACAGTTCAGCTTCAGAGGGAAGCGAAACGGAGTAGTTGTTAGATTATGCGAAAAAAAACGCGACAGATTCATGTTGGCAACGTAGCGATCGGTGGGGACGCTCCAATTGCGGTGCAATCCATGACCACTACCTATACACGCGATGTAGAGAGCACGGTCGCCCAGATCCTGCGTCTTGAGGACGTTGGCTGCGAGATCGCGCGTGTCGCAGTTCCTGAGATGGAAGACGCCGTTGTGCTTGCTGAGATCAAGCGGCGCATTCACATTCCGCTCGTTGCTGATATTCACTATAATCCCGCCCTGGCAATAGAGGCGATCAAGCAGGGCATTGATAAAGTGCGCATCAATCCTGGCAACCTGCTCAATGGGCGCAAGTCGATGGAACTGATCGTCAAAGCGGCCAAAGAGCGCAACATTGCAATGCGTATCGGCGTCAATTCCGGTTCCATCGATGCGCTTGACAAGCTGGCTCAGGTACAGCGCATCCAGGTACGCCTGCGTGATGATGGCACATTGGAGCGCAGCGATCCCGCTGAATCTCGCCGCAAAGAGCGTGAGCATCTGGCCGGACGCATGGTTGAGAAAGCACTAGAATATGTAAGCTGGTGTGAGGAACTCGACTACCATGAGATCGTCGTCTCGCTCAAATCCTCGACGGTGCTCACGGCGGTTGAGGCCTATCGTCTCTTCTCGCAGCGTTCGGATTATCCGCTCCATCTTGGTATCACCGAAGCTGGCACGCTGGTCGCTGGCTCTGTGAAATCAGCATTGGGTATGGGAATGTTGCTCTCCGAGGGCATTGGTGACACGCTACGTGTCAGCCTGAGTGCCGAGCCTGAGGAAGAGATTCCGGTTGCCTACGAGATTTTGCGCTCGTTAGAACTGCGTAATCGTGGCGTCACATTCGTCTCCTGCCCATCCTGTGGCCGTGTCGAGATCGATGTCATCAGCGTTGCGAACGAAGTTGAGAAGCGATTGGCTAAGGTACAGACACCTATTCATGTAGCCGTGATGGGATGTGTTGTGAACGGCCCTGGCGAGTCGCGTGACGCGGATGTTGGCCTGGCTGGTGGCAAAGGCAAGGGCGTCATCTTCCGTAAGGGTGAAGTCATCAAGACGGTTCCTGAGGATCAGTTCCTGGATGCCGTATTGAAGGAAGTTGCCAGCCTATTGCCAGAGGCGGAGGCGCGGATCATCTATCCCGAAGGTGGTATTAAAGAGACGGCTGGTTCCCATCGCACACGCGACGAGGGGATGAATCTGCCGATGTTGCAGCACTAAACATTTTTTGTAGAATAGCAAAAAGCCATTTTGTATAAAAAAACAACTACAGAATGGCTTTTTATTACATAGCCTTGAAGTTATAAAAACATCTTGTCTCATTCACTTCTCTGTTCCATATATTCTGTTTGGGTCTGCTTATTCTTTTTTGAGGTAAAGGCATATATAATGATGTTAATACAAATTGCCATTGACCAGATATAGAGAAGAAGTAAGAGCGCTGCTAGCGTTTTAGGGAGAATTGCGGAAATAATAATAATAATAATAGTTGAAATAAAAAATGAGATAGCGTGAATTTTAGGTCTTCGTGGAAGCACCCTTCCTTTTGGGAGTCCAGTCATTGAAAAATATATTATAGTGGCGGTTATAATACTTATTAAAAACCATATAGTACAGTTATATTGAGACTCCCAAGTGATAAATATCCCTGAAGAACTAAAAATACTAATGAGTAAGATGATTAGGCCGGAACTATGTTTTTTCAAAAAGCTTTTTGAAATGGGAGATTGAATTTTTTCATTGTTTGTCCTATATGAGACACTCTGATATCCGTTACTGTATTCGTCATTGATGGGATCTGTTGACATTATTATTTCTCCATAAACTAAATCGTGTATTAAATATTAAATATCTTACTTTTGGGTCAATTCCTTTAGTAATTATCAAGTAGTGAGTTGCTGATGCTCACCACTTGATAAAGTGTAAAGGTTCGTATTATTCTAGCATAATAGAACCTTACTTAAACACAAGAAAGTGTCTTATTAGAAATGCAAATACTCGAAGTTTTGTCATTCCACGTACTGTTGAAATTTGCTGATCCTACTCCCCACTGAAGTTTACTTCCTCCTTCACCAATATTCCAGTAAAAAGTACCACTCGCGCTGCTAGTATAACTACTAGCGTTATCATTCCAACTATTGAGGCAACCACCGCCGTTCCATGGGGCACAATAAGCAGTCAGATCTGTTGAGCCTAATCCAGTAAAACAGATATTGCCACCTCCAAAGTTAGAATCCCAAAAGAGCATAATATATGCTGGACAATTGGCTTGAACAATAGCAGGATTTAATCTTCCATTAGATTTGATTTTACTATCTAGGCACGTAAGCTTAGGGGTGTTTGTACCATTAAGTGTCACTACTAGATTGTTACATGATTGTGTTTGTAAACGAGACGTATTTTTATGGATGTGTGCACTTGCCGTAATAGGTGACGTAAATAAAGAAAGCATGATAGTGCAACCAAAGAAAAAGATGGTCGAGATACGAATTACATTCCTGTGCATTGTAGTACAACTCCTTATAATGATTGGAACTTTAACAACGGAACAGTAAACGTTGCTCAAGGAGCATTGTAACATGTATATATACATCAACTGTAGTAGAGTTGGAGCCAAGAGCCGAGTTCAGCGTTGTCTGGTGTCGAGATAATCATCGCCACTTTTGCAGGTTTTTCTCGCTGTTGTAAAGGGAGGTTCCTTGATCAGTTCTTCATAACTTGCGGCATGCTATTGTCCTCTACAGCTCTTTGGTGCAAGGTAAGCTGCTGCTTTACACTCATTGTTCTCGTAGCCTTCTTATGTAATGAAAAGAGACGACTTCAATCTTGAAGCCGTCTCTTTTCATTGGTGGGCAATACAGAACTCGAATCTGTGACCTCCACGATGTCAACGTGGCGCTCTAACCAACTGAGCTAATTGCCCATAACCCTTGAACGAGGACAATAATAGCACTGCATTCCTCTCTTGTCAAGCCATTTTGCTGCGAACTTGCAAAAGGAGATTAGCTCCACGGTGCGAAGGACAATAAAAGTGATTGCGATCCCTTTTCGTTTTCTGTCCTCTGCAATCGGTTCTCTATACGCACCTATCATGCGAGAATGCGAATATATATGAATACCGATATATATATGCAAAAATACTATACCTAAGCGAATGAGTTATTGTCAAGATGTGTCTCTGGCATGAAATGAAGCATAGAAAATTGGTATGAAACGCTTTGATAGGCTATGGAACACATTTTGTTTCAGTAAAATTGCTGAATTGCTTTGATTTTGCTCTCATTTGTAGAGGAAGAAAGACGCCCGAATGGCTATGCAAAAAGCCATTCGTGTATAAAACAAAAAAGTGATTATATATCTTAATCTAAAAATACAGCATTTGTATATATAAATTTAAAATTATGTATGCAAATATAAGTTGGCATGGACGAATGTTGCTAGAACGTGTCATCTCCCATGCAAGATGAAGGCGAGTAGGGTCGTATCATTTGCTTAAAGGTCGATACATTGTTTATTTGCCCCAAATTCCCTTGACGAAATGGCTTTTCTCCGTTATGCTTGTGCTGTAGACATTGAGGTGATTGCGATCCACTTCTTTCTTCGTTTCTTCTCTGCTCCCGTATGCCTTTTTATTGGTTTCGATGGGAGATTCTCTCTTCCATCGAGAAGCTTCTTTGTGGCATATATTTCTTTATGCTGGATAAGATGTCTTGCAATGATTCTATGATGGGAGCCTCTATGTTGAAAACGACTCCTGGCCTTTTCCCTGCTCGCCCGCGACACACGGGGATGTATTGGGGAGGTCGAGCGTTCTTGCTTCTCTTTTTATGCCTACTATTAGTATGGACGGATATCTTTTCTGGATGGACGGCGACGCCTGCACACGCAGCGACTCAGCCCGATCCCAATCCACCTCTGACGGCACCATCCTGGTTGCAGCCTCCGACACCTGTTAGTCCACCCGATCTGGGCATTGATACCCCGAAGCAGCAGAATGCAACCCTGACTCCTATTCCTCATGCTGAGGTAAAAATGCCTGACCCTGTGACGGTCCCTCTAACGACCGCAGCGCAGCAGGTGTTGAGCCAGGATAACATCTTTGAAGTGAATGTTGCCGCCGATAGCGTGAGCGCATCGCAGATTCAAGCGGCTGGGGGAACAATCTCCCTTAAGGTCAGCCAGACGGCAGCGATGTCGGGAGGCGGATCAAGCGGGAAGGTTGCCCTGGGAACATATCAGGTCGATTTCCTGGATGCCCAGGGAAATCTCATCACAGATCTGGCTCTGGCACATCCATTCACCTTCCGCTACCACCTCCCTCAGGCGCAGCAGAGCTGGTTGTGGCAGGATCAGCAGATTGATGCGATCTGGCAACCTTCTGTATCCGCTCAGGCAGCCCTGAAAGCGGCAGCGAAAACAGCAACGAAAACAGCAACGACGCCTGCTACTGTCTTGCCACAACTCCTGGTGGCTCAGAAAGATCCAACGTCGCCTGTCTGGAGCGTGAGTACGAATTTAAGCGCACCATCGTCGGCTCCTGCGGTAAGCACGAAACCTGCAGCAACGACGGATCCAACCGCGACGCCAACGGCAGGTGTTACGCCAACGGCAACGCCTATTCCAACCGCGACGTCAGTAGCAAGTGTTACACCAACACCAACCACGGCAACGACATCAACGCCATCGGCAGCCACTCCAACGGCAACGGCAGATGTCACCCCGACGGCAACGGCAGATGTCACCCCGACACCATCAGCAAGTGTCACCCCAACACCAGCCCCGACACAAAGTGCGGCTGTAGCTTTTGCAAGCAGTTCGATTGCATTCAGTACCGAAGCGCCAACCGCCAGTTGGGGCAAGACAAAGGATGTGGATGTCGGTCTGAGTTCGGGTTCGCTCACCAATAGCTATCCCTTGAGCGTGCCTCCCGGCCCCGGTGGACTCGCTCCTCCTTTGAACCTGAGCTATAGTAGTGGTTCGGTCAATGAGAGCCATAATGTCCAGGGAGCCTCCTCCTGGGTGGGCCAGGGCTGGAGCCTGAGCCTGGGGTCGATCAGTTGGAGCCAGCAAAATGTGACAGCGGGCAATGGCACGACCACATTGGAGAGTAGCTGGAATATCAATGATCCCAATGGACTCAGTGGTCAATTGATTCCTCCCGATATCAAGGCATCGACCAATGGGACGCTGGTCCCATCTATGGGTTCTTTGCCTTCACAATACATCTGGCATACGGCTCCCGAGAGTCATGCCAAGATACAAGAAGTCAATTTTAATAATCAGCCCTGTTGGCATGTGTGGTTGCCGAATGGAACCATCGAAGAGTTTGGCTGCGTGGATGAAGCCAGACAATCTGCCCTCGATACCAACGGCGTGCGCAATATCTATCGCTGGGATTTGAATTTGATCGTGGATCGCTATGGCAACCAGATCCGCATCCATTATCAACGCAACTTTCCAGCCGGTGGTAGCGTGCGCGATGCACAGATCTCATCCGTTGAGTATGATGATCTTTCGTGCCATAATATCCCCTTTAATGGACCCACAGCAGAATGTAGCTCCTGGCATCCACTGATCAAGATCATTTTTGACGCATCGATGAAGCCAGCCAGATTGATCAATTCGCCGGGATGTCAGAGTTGGACATCGACGACCTTTCGCTGCGATGATCCGGTCGATCTCTCCAGTTCGGGTGGCTTGCCGATCGCTAATGCACTTACGACGTATGTGCTCAACGATTTGCAAGTTCAGGTCAACGGCCACGTGTTGCGCAGGTATGACTTCTCCTATAATCAGGGAGGACCGCAAACGATCACCGAAGTCTTTAGTGGGCAGAAAGAGAGCGTGGCCGGGTACCTCACCCTGACGAAGATTCAACAACTGGGGACTGACGGGGCGATACTCAATGCGCCGGTGACCACGATGGGGTATGTTGAGCAGACACAGCACTATCTGGATATCAAGACGGGTGCCAATGCGATCCCATCAACCAATTGTGGTCCCGCCTGGACGCCACGCGATGCCAATGGCTGTTTCCGCTGGCAGCAGAGCTACAACAGCTATTACCTCTCCACCATCGATAATGGGATGGGCTGGCATGCGCAGATGACCTGGCAAGAAGGGCACAGCAACACCCATGATGTCGAGAAGACGATTGGACACGGGAATGATCCGCTTGCCTGTAATGGGAAGCAGACGACGACGAACCTGTGTGGGGGAGCCGATGATCTGAATTGGAGCCGCATCCTGTTGACGCAACGGGTGGAGTTGAACAATGGCGTCAACTCGACGTGGAAGTATCAGTACTATCTCAATGGCCTCTCCTCCAAACCCTGTGCGACGTGTGCGTGGGGCAATACCTGGGGGAACCAGAACGATGTGGATGCCGCCGACTACTACAATGGGCAGTTTACCAGTTATGCGGAAACGGTGGTGACCAATCCCGATAGCACCTCGCAGATCAACTACTTTGCCTCAACGCCTGGTTGGGGCCTGGCGACCAGCGGCATCACCTGTTATGTGCCAGGCGGCAATTGTAATGTCACGCCCTATTGGAATGAAGATCCGGCGGCGGCAGGCAGGCTCAAGACGCAGGAGAACTTCAACGCCAGTGGTGCCTTGATGCAGGTGACGCAAAACCAGTACACGATGAATTGTCCACCCGCAGGCGTGGCAGGCAGTCAGAATGCGGCTGGTGCCCCGTATGATCCCGGCAATCACTATCTCTTTAGCGAATTGGACAAGAACAATCCCGTAGTCGTGTGTGATCCGCGCATCTCGCAACAGGATACCTATCAGGTGGATGGGGTGACCAATTTCGCCGGGTATCAGGGTGATGCACGCGTGGTGCACAAAACGGTGAAGACCAGCTATGATGGAGATAATCAGGGGGTGAGTGGCTATGATTATGGCAATGTGGATACGGTGGATACAACGACCAATGATGTGGGTGGGCAGCACTTCGTGCAGAACACGACCTACTATCCCAATGACAATATCAATGGCCTCGTCTACCTGACGGACCTGCCCGCCTTTGTCAACAATCAAGATGGCGCGGGAACGTTCTTTGGCTGTAGCGCGCTGGTCTATGGGGACAATGCCTCGGCCCCTCATGCGCCCAATGTGCCCTCGGTAAGCCAGCAGATCGGCTATCCCAATCAGAGTGGAGGGTGTGCGCCACCGACCATTTCCACGCAACACGTCTACAATAATTCCGGCAATCCCATCGCCGCGACGGATGCCGATGGACATCAGGGGTGTACGACGAATGGGGCGCACTATAGTGCGTGTGCCAGTTATGATGGCTTCCAGACGCACCTGACGCAGGCATTCAATGCGAAAAACCAGCCGGCGAAATATCACTACGATACCGGACTGGCCAGTGGAGGTTATGGGCAGTGGTTACTGGCCTCAAGCGACGCCAACGGACAAATGACCAGTTATGGCTATGACGTATTAGGGCGCTTAACCTCCGTTGTGAAGCCAGGGGACACGGCAAGTGCT
>JACDAE010000138.1 GCA_013695595.1 Ktedonobacteraceae bacterium
CTGTGGAGTGCCTGGAAAGAGAGCGTGATGCACCAGCGGCAATATTGGCAGGAGGAGAAGTATCAACAGGCGCGACGAAGCCAGATCCTTGCACGGCTCACTGCTGCCTATCGCCAGTATCATCTGGCCAGCGGCAACTACTTTGTTCCCAGGCGCGTGAACGTTCGTCAAGCGTGCTCCTGGGTGAGGAAAGGGACGTGGTGGAAGGAGGTTGAGCGTTCTCGGCATCTTATTGATGTAGAGACCCTTGGCGCTCTCTGGCATGTACCAGCAGATGGAACGTTGCCGAATCTCGCGCATCTTGCCTATCGTCGTAGTCGGACGAGGCTGCTGCCTCCGAGTCTTCGCAGTGCACAGCAGGAATCACGCATCGGATTCTCTGAGCATGCCGGACATCGTGTTCCCTTTGGACTGCCTGCTGATTGTTTGCTGAGCCATATGCTCATCGGAGGCAAGTCCGGTGAGGGAAAAACGACGATGGAGAAGCATATGGCTCAGCGCAGTATGCAAGAGCACAATGGATTGATCGTGGTTGATCCTCACGGCGATCAAGCGGACCAATTGCTCGCACTGGTGCCACCCGATCGCCTGGATGATGTGGTGCTCATTGATCTCTCAGATGAACAGTTTGCTTGCGGTCTCAATCCCATCGATGCGATGGTTGCACGAGGACGAGATAAAGCCATTTCCGATCTGATCAAAGTTCTCTCGAACATCTGGGGGTCGGCGTGGGGATCGCGCATGGAAATTGCCTTTGAATACTCGTTACGAACGCTCTATGAGACCAACAAAATCTTGTGCCAACAAGGAAAGCAGACACAACAATATACGCTGCTCGATGTGATGCCGCTGCTGACCGATGAGAGCTTTTGTCATAGCCTCCTGGAGCAGATCAAGGATCCATTTATTCTGCGCTGGTGGGCGACCTATTACGATCCCCTGAGCTTACAAATGCAGCGCGATCGTGTCGATCCTGTTCTCTCCAAAGTTGCCAAATTTGAGAGTACCATTGCACGCCGTATTGTGGGGCAGAGCCTCTGTACCGTGGACTTCACTGCCTGTATTGCGCAAAAGAAGATTGTGCTCGTGAAACTGGCAAAAGGGCTGATCGGTGAGGACGTGGCGCGTATTCTGGGGGCAACAATCCTGGGATTCATCAATATCGCGCTGGCAGAACAGGGGAAAATTGAGGAAACACAGCGCAATCAGGTGCTTATTCTCCTGGATGAGTTTCAGACGCTCGATGGCGTTGACTGGGGCGCATTGGGAGAATTGCGCAAATTTGGAGCCACCTTTTGCCTCGCCACGCAATCCTTAGAATACCTGCGCGAGAAAAAGATCCTGGCTGACGTGCTAGCAAATGTGAAACAACTCGCCATTTTCCGCATGAGCGCGGAAGATGCCCGGATGGTCTGTGGGGAATTGGATGTCGACCCGGAGGATATTCTTCACCTGGAAAGCCTGACCTGTTATCTCAAGCTCATTCACCAGAAACACCAACACGCGACCTTCTCGCTCAAGCTCGATTTTCCGCCACCAGGGGACAACGAACAGGCCCAACGCATACGAGAACAGTGTCAGCGCCGCTTCATGCGCCCGGTCAGCGCTATTGAGACCGAAATTCTTGAGCGCCTGGCGCGAGAGATTGGGGCCGCACCAACAGAAAAAATGGAGAAGAAGCAAAACGAGATAAAACAAGAACCAAAGGAAGGAAAAGCCCGACAGGATGGGGGCAATCGTGGACGACGAGGGCAAGAGAAACGGACTGGACAGAGTGATGCAACGGGGTCTGGTCCTCAAGGCGAAATCACCAACATGAATTGGGAAGAAACCGTTGGCTCATCCGAGGATTTCAGCAATGAAGAAGAGCAGGAGGAAGATCCTGGTGATCGTGCAGAATAGAATGGCAGAAACTATCACCTCAGAAGATGTCGAAGAACGTGGACCGCTCGCGGATCGCGTTCTCTTCTGGCTGCTCAAACATCCCTATCAACGGGGAAGCGATCTCTCGTTCGTCTTTCAAAGCTCTGCATCAACTATCTGGCGGCAGCTGCAAACGCTCACTCAGCACGCATGGGTGGAATCCGTCACAGCGGCCAGCACGACCACCAGTCGCCCGGAAGCCCTCTATTATCTGACCACGGATGGGGTCAAACGGGTTGCTGATCTGGTTGGAGGGGTCGATCCGGTGAACCTGGCTCGCCTGTGGAAGGTGAACGAAGCCGATCTGCTCCACCTATTACCTCGACTGCCAGGATACCTTCCGTTGCAGCAAATCGTTCTGAAGCTCATCGAGGATGCGCCGCGTCAGCTTGCCTATCCCGGCGGTTACCCAGCCGCAATCCGCTGGCACTGGCAGCGCGACTACCTGCATGTGTTTGAACGGAAGAAGAAACGCATGACCCTGCGAGCGGATGGGGCCGTGGTTTTCCGTCGCCGCCCACTCAGAGAGGCCATGCAGAAAGACCCCACCGACTCCTGGTATTGTTTTCTCTTGTTCATGGATTCCGGCTTGTACGGGAGTGAGGATCTTCGTTTGATGCGCAAGCGACTGGAGCAGCTGCTCCAATGGCGCGAGAGTAGTGAACGGTGGTCCTTCTACCATGCATTCCCTCCGCTGCTGGTGGTGGTTCCGACCAGACATCAGGGGGATCTCTGGATACAGAGCGCCCAGGAAGCAGCGGCCCATCTGAGAGTTGCTCCACTCAAGGGGGCATGTGCTGTGCAGATGCAAGACTCTCCCTGGCGAGACTCCTGGCACGGCCTCGACGGTTCTGGGATGATCACCCTGCAATCACTGGCCGACCCTCTCGTCCCACAGGCAATCCCCCCTGGACTGCTCGCTCCCAAGCAGATAGAGCTTGGAACCGTTCGCCAGGCAGGAAAGAAAAGGGGAGGCACTGTGGTGACGGGCACCTTTGAGGCACGTGCAAAACTCCTGAACGTGAGTGAGTCTGATCTGAAAACGACAGCGGAGGTTGCGTTGCTCAGCCTACGCCTCTGCCATCGCCATCGCGAGCTGCTCCTGCACATTTATGCCTTGCCCCTCATCGCACCGCACGAATTGGCCGCGCTCGCGCACCGAGATATGGCGACCCAGCATCGCTATCTCTACGATCTGCATCAGTTCCGTTGTCTACAGACTGTCGAAACGGCCTGCGGGAAACGACTCGTCCTAACAGAGACAGGTCTGCGACTCATCGCGGCGCTACTCGGGATTCACCTGCGGCATATTGCCGAGCGCGATGCGACGACCCAGCCATGGCAGCAACGAGGGGTCAGCCAGATACTCCGAACAATGAAGCATAGCGCTGGCGTATATGGCTTTCTCGCGAAGCTTCAGATGCAGGCATGCGCAATCGGGCAGGAAGTGCTCTGGTGGGAAACGACGCGCAGCCTGCGCCGTTATCATCTGCAGGGAGCATGGCATAATCTCATGCCTGATGCACTTTTTGCCTATCAGGCGAAAGATATGCGTGTTGAGGCCTGGCTCGAATGGGATACCGGATCGATGCATCAGAAGCCACTCCTCAAGAAATTTGAGGCGTACGCTCAGTATGTACGCTCACAACACTATCGGCAAGACCATCGGACTCCTCCAACCTTGCTGCTGGTTGCACCTCACTCTGGACGCGAGCAGATGCTTCGGCAGATTGCAGGATCCGTCCTCGGTTCACTTCCTCTGAGGGTCTGGACAACAACGGAGCCATTACTCATGGTGCAGGGCCCACTCACGACGATCTGGAAACTGCTGAAATCTGGCGGAGAGAGTGAAGAAGGAGGTCGATCACTGTGGGTATAAACGAGCCATACAGGAGTGCCGATGGCTTCCATCGGAGGAGTGAGAAGCAAACCAGGAGGCATTTTCCATCCTTCTCTCCCTTTCCCCATCCTACTCAAGAGAGCATCAACGCTTAATCCGCTGGGACTTCTGGTACATCTATCTGTCGCTCTCCCCCATGTACGTGGCTCTCCAGAACTCTTGTGCCCCTTCTGTGGGGGGTCTCATAACCCATCCAGGTCAACCTGTGCGTCGCGGAAACCATTGCACGGGCAAAACCCCATCAACAATTTCTCTGTTTTGTCAACGTACACCGCTGAGGTGCAACCGAAACATTCTGAATATGATCGACAGAGTAAGCAGAGCATTGGGGGATTTGAGCATATGCAGCACCTCTATGAAAGTACGCTGCACCATCTTATCCTTGGGAATGGCCGGGATAACATAGCCACTCACATACCAGTGTGCTATCTTATCCCTGATGGTCTTGCGATCTTCAGGGCTACTGTCAGCGACGGTAGACAACAGCCAAGGTGCGGCAAGGACCTTCGCAATTCGCCTTTGAAAGTCGTGTTCTCCATTTTTCTTTCGATGCCAATGCGCCAAACAGCGCTCAAGGGCTTGACTTTCTAGGATCGCTATGGTCATCCCCTGACCGTAAATCGGGTTAAAGCTACACACCGCGTCCCCCATTGCTACAAATCCTCTTGGCATCTTAATACGGTCAAAATGACGAAACCTATTTCCTATTGGGCGATATCCATAAATATGAGAGAGAGGAGTTGCCTCCTTTATACGAGTATAAAGTTCCTGTTCCGGTAAGCTATGCGCAAACTCAAGATATTCCTCTGGATCGTTTGGGGGATAATCTTTCCCGGAACCTGCAACAAGCACCATCCACCGTCCCCCCTCGACTTCCATCAATGCGCCGGCTCGTCGGCTTTGCTGCGTTGCTTGGATGGCGATTAAACTCCAAGCATCGATATTCGCTGGTCGTTGATAAAAGCGAGTGGCATATCCAATATGTGGATTAACGACTGTTTCATGCGGGGATGCGTATCCGATCTCTTCCAGCCAGTGCAGGACAGCCGATGACGAGCCGGTTGTGTCGATTACGAGATCGCCGGAAAGTTCTCGTATCGGGGCTGCTGCACTCCCTCTTTCCTGGTACTTCACGCCCCTAACCGCATGATCCTCATACAATAAGCCCTTCACCGCACATCCCTCCATGATAGTCACGGGAAATGCCTTCAGCTCATGGCGTATCTGCCATTCGACCAGCATGCGCGATGCATTCCAGCCACATAACCCTGGTGCTAATTGCGGACAACGTTCCCCATAAAAATACAGGGTCTCACTCGCAAAATCGTGCTCACAAGCCCCTGCCGCCAGAATCTTTTCCCTAAATCCAGGAAATAACGCTTCGATGATCTGCTGACCCCTCAACAAAAACGTATGGACCTGCCGGGCTTGCGGAGTCCCTGCGCGGAAATTCGGCGCGTTTGGGTAATAATCTCGTTCAACCACCGTGACACGCTCAGAATAGCCGCTGACTACACGAGCAGCAAGCAGACCAGCAATACCTCCACCAATAACAATTACATGTCGAAAAGGGACAACCGGAACCATAGTCATGCTTCCTTCTCTTCCTTTCATGAGATGTGCAAACTCTTCCATTTGAGGTTCGCAAACTCTTCAATGAGGCAAATTATAGAGGCAAATCTCTATTTTCGCCTATTTTCTCCGTTTGAGCCACGCTGCTTTTACCGTTTCTTCCGAGTTTCTATTATTGTATCTTATTGCATCATCTGAGAGATATCTTTTCTTCAGTTTTCCATATCGTGCTCTTTCGTCCTGGGCAAGTCCTGCTGAGTAGGATGACTCGCGTTGTACTGGTAGGTAGTAGGGCCATGGATCAGGGGGTGCTGGAAAGCCTGCACGGTGCGGGCCACAGCTTGACGGCGAGCGGTCGCACTCCGGCGATCCCAGGCGCGTTTGATGCGGTTGCCGAGGGAGATGAGTGGCATGAGCGTACTCATCCATGTTCTCTTGACTCCAAGCTGATCAGCGAGCTGGTCACCATGCAGCCGACGCGTGATCGCGCTGACAATATCAAATATGGTCGTTACGGGAAGTTTCAAGGTTGGCTGAAGCAGTTCCGAAACTATCCTGAGCATAGCCTGCGTCAGCTCCTTCGAGTCCTCGTTCGCGCCTTCCGTTGTACTGTCAATCAGCGCAAGGAGTTCTTGTGCATGTTCCTGGTCTGTGATGTCGCGAAAGAAGCGTTCATCAACACCCATTAAATAAGCAATATATTGCCACAGGTGGTACAGATCCCCAAGTTCTGCACGGGTAAAGGTGATGCCAAACTGGCGTAGGGCACGAAAGGGGACGTAGGTGAAGTCCAGCCAGGTACGCACCATCTCCACCTGATTGATGGGAACTCCCATCATGCTTGTATCCCAGCCCCGTTTCAAGAACGTCGTGCGGATACGGGCATGAAGCAGTCGTACCTGTACATTATGGATATACCCACCTGCACCGCGCAGGAGACCGCCAGGCAAAGACGACTGGATATACCATGTGCCGGTTTCCAGAATGCGCCGCTGGGCCATCTTGGTGAGATTGCCTGTCCTTACGAGAATGCTGGCGACCGAGGCAGAGCTGTATGTATGTGTGAGGGAACCAGGACCGAGTGCAAACATGGTCCATACCTGCCCAATGGATAAAATGGCCTCGGAGCCACGCTTTAAACGTTCTGGATCGAGCCAGGTAGGAAGAGCTTCCGTCGCTTCGAGGAATGCTCGAACGGCGGGTGAGGGGGTATCCACTTCCACTGTCTTCAGGCCGTAGATGATGCCACGATTGAACATGTGGGTCATGTCTGGTTCGTGTTCTTCAAGTTCTTTGATGACCGCATCTGCTATTGGATCGCCGATATGCGTCAATTCGATGAGGAGGTTCACTTTCCCTGTCCCAAATCGTTGCCTTGCCGTATCTAGATTGATGAGATGTGGAGGGAGAAATTCGTGCTCGTGGGGAGATGGTACAGTCATAGGTTCGTCTTCCTTCTCTATTATTGGAGGGACAGAAGACGAACCTATATCACCCATCTTCTGTCCCTCCATCAGCCTTTCCGTTTTCGTACCTAATACACTTTATAGGCCATTGCCATTGATTGGTTGCCACATTCTGGCTCTTCAGCATTCGTTAAATAGGCATTTATGAATGCTGTGAAGATGCGTCATTCCTGTCGAGATCGGCAAAATACTCCAGAAGCAATCGATGTACGAATATATATCCTCCTCCGATTTTCCGAAGCAAAATATGCTGAGTAGCATCGTCCAAAAATTGCACGATAGTAAAAGGGACAACCTTTGAACGCCAAAGATACCAACGGAGAATATAATGCTCCAGCACAACATTCCCACCAAAGCCAAAGAAAAAAGCGTAGGCAAAATAGAGGGTGAAGACAACCGTAAATGCAGCACTGAGTACAGGCCACGTGGCAAGTTGCCCAACCAGACCAAAAGCAAGCGCGCAGGCAAGACCACTCCCTATACCAGCACAAGGCCCAAAAAGGAAAGCAGCACGCAACCCATTACGAGCTGAAAGCCTCATTCCAACATTGGGAGAGGTGTGCGCATCGGCTGGCATAACCTCACTTGACCAGAGATCTTTAATCATTGCGGTCATGAAAAGCGCCAGCCCACTTATCATGCCAATAATAATCCCATACACAAAGCCATATCGTAGACCATATACCCATCCATGAAAAAGAGCACTCATGCATCCCAGAAATAGTATTCCCCAAAGTGCATAAAAAGAGCCAACAGCGAGAGCATTGCGAGCATTTTCCCTGAGTCCAGTTCTCAAGGTAGACCAGGACCACGACACAACCTCGACAGGTATAATACGCTCTTCTGCGTGAAAAAACTCAACGCCGTCACTAAATCGCATGACCCAAAACACCACGAACCCTTCCGTCAATAACATAATAATACCATATTCAACAGCTTGCTCCAGGCTCTCACCCTGGGCCGTGTACATGATCACAAAAGCACTGGCAGCAAGGATACCAACAATAAAACTACTCACCACCGTAGATTGAAAAAAAGGACGGCGAGCTTTTTTGCTCCCTTTCTCCTTTCTATGAATTGCATTTCTATACCCTTCTTCGTGAATGAACCCGAAGAAATGCACCAGGAAAAAGACAATAAAAGAGGTTTGAAGCGCCAGGCTCACGCCTTGAAGGATACCATCACTACCACCTGCGGGCGCAGCAAAGTGAAAGAGAAGCGCCGAAATACTTACGATGAGGACAAAGGCTACCAGCCCATAACGCAATGCCTGCCAAATGCCTCGAAATAACCGCTGCGGAGGCAATTTTTGCCGATAAACTAGGAAAGCTACAGGCGAGATAACCGCCCACATCACTTCCAGGCTTGCTGTTCCTTGAAAAATACCACCCAGAGCCAGTGACATCCATCCTAAAATATCATGATTACCGACAAATGGGAACCCCAGAGTCCTCACATGAGGACCCCGTAAACAGCCAATAAATAAATAGGTCATGATGGCCTGCAAGCCAAAAACACAGCGCGAGACCGTACTGCGATATCGAATACGGTACTTTTCTTCCTGCCAATCGGGCTGGAGTTGCTCAACATAAAACTCAGACTGATTTTTCTCACGCATCTGATGCGCCAACCATGATAGCCCAGTAATTACTCGCTCGGGCGAATATTTCTTGGAGTTCCTCGCAAGAACACGCTCAACATATCGATCAAACACAATATGACGGCGATCCTCTAAAGTAGAAGCATGAAGTACATCGTCCAGTGAAAGGTCAGCGTACGCCTGGGCGATGATACTCAACATCAGTGGCGTTGCTACCATCTCTACAAGCCCTTGATCATGTTGCAGAGCAGCATGTAAGGAAGTTGCTGCCCCTCCCTGATGCTCAAGATAGGTATTAATCTGCTCTGAAGAGAGCGATTCGAGGAGAACGGCATCGCCAAGGACCAGCTTCACAGACATCTCATTGTAGTCGCTCGTTCGGCAACACACTACCATCGGGAGTAACCCGTGCTTCTGCCGATAGCTATTGATAGCAACAATGCAGGCGGAGCGATGACCTACAAACACTTCGTCTAACCCATCGAGCAGGGGCAGTATACGGTCCTGCTCAACCCACGACCGCGCCAGTCGCAATGGGACCTGATACTTCTCATTCAACTCATCGATTAACCAATCAACAAGTGGCCCTTTCTTGCTAGTCCAAGAGGCCAAGCTGAAAATCACTGGTATGGGATGGTCTGGATCAAGAAGAGCACGCTCAATTAACTCACGAGCCAGAAGCAATAATTGCGTCGTCTTCCCTGCTCCCGGTTCTCCTAGTATGAGCAGTTCACCGGATGTTGTATCATAAACCTGCGCAAGAGTTGCACCAAAGGGCAACTTTAAAGAAGATGGTAAGCCCATATCTCCTACTTGCTCTCGCCACACACTCGCAACTTCCGTCTGCATACTCAATCGAAGTGTAATCAAC
>JACDAE010000166.1 GCA_013695595.1 Ktedonobacteraceae bacterium
GTGGACGCATCATCAACCTCTCGTCAGGACTGGTGCGCTCGCCTTCAGCGTATCGACCAGCAGTTCGGTCAGCAGAAAAGGGGCCAGATAATTGACGGCAAGAGTCGCCTCTAATCCCTCAGAGGTGATCTCACGAGAACTATAGACGCCACCAGCGTTATTTATGAGGATGTGTAAATAGCTGTATCTATCTTGAAATTTTGTAGCCAGCCGGCGCACATCTTCTAGTAAACTCAGATCCGCGACGAGCAGATCAACGTTTTTATTCCTCGTTACCTGTTTGATTTCAGCCTGCGTTGCCTCGCCCTTCGCACGATTGCGGCTAACTAGGACGACTGTTGCGCCCTTGTTAGCCAGTTCTCTGGCTGTGACTTTGCCGATGCCTGAAGTACTGCCAGTTACCAGACAGACCTTGCCTTGCAAACTCATCTCTGTCATTTTTACTTTCCCTTTCTAAAGGTTGACGCCGCCAGAAACTTCGATTTTCTGCCCATTGATCCAGCGGGTATCCTCGGAGAGCAGGGCTGCGACGACACCGCCAATATCTTCTGCCTGCCCAACGCGCCCAAGGGCTGTCTGTGAGGCAATCTGTCGGTTAACGGCCTCATTATCACGCACCATGCCGCCACCAAAGTCCGTGGCGATGGCACCGGGAGCGACCGTATTGACGCTAATACCGCGCGAACCCAGCTCGGCTGCCATGTAGCGTGTCAGCACCTCGATCGCCCCTTTCAGCGAACCATAAACGCTCATGCCTGGAGAGGCGAAGCGCGCCAGTCCTGACGAGAGGTTGATGATGCGTCCACCATCGGCCATCAAAGGGAGAAGCGTCTGCGTGAGGAAGAAGACGCCCTTGAAGTGGACGTTGACTAACTGGTCAAACTGCTCTTCGGTCGTCTCGGTGATGGGCGCGTGAATACCAAAGCCAGCATTATTGACAAGAAAGTCGAAATTGTCCCGCTGCCGCGCCTGTTTGAGCGTTTCCTTCACCGTCTCTCCAAAGGCGGGAAAGGATTTTGTATTGGACACGTCGAGGTGTAGGGCTACCGCTTTGCGACCAGTTTTCTCGATCGAAGCGACCACCGCTTCTGCTTCTGCCCGTTTGTTATTGTAGGTGAGAATAACATCATGCCCTTTAGAGGCGACATCCAGTGCCATGGCTTTTCCTAGTCCACGGCTGCCCCCGGTAATGATTGCTATTGTCATGAGTATTCCTTTCTTGAATACGGCTTATCTTTCCTTTGTAATGAGCTGTTTTGCCAGGCCAGAGGTGATCTCACTGATCTCCTTTACCTTTGCGTCATCGCCGCTCTGGACTGCTTTCCAGAACGCGACCTTATGTTCGAGGTAGCGAAGATGTTCTTGCTTCCGGGCTATCTCTTGCTCCAGAGCGTTTTTCTGCCCTTCGAAGAGTGCGAGCTGTTGATCGGCTGCGGCTTTGCCATCTTTGAGGAGCGCGAAATACGTTCGCATATCCTCAATCGACATACCCGTTGTGCGCAGGCAGGCCAGTGCCTCAATGTTCTGGACATCTGCGGTGGTATATCTGCGATGACCACTACTCTTATCGCGCTGTACCTTGTCGAGCAAGCCGATCCGTTCGTAGTAGCGCAGTGTATCTTCGCTCAGGCCACTTTTCCGCACCACTTCCTGGAGCGTGAAGTAGGGAGGCGTGTTTGTTTCTGTATCTAACATAGAGGTAGTATGCACTACCTGGAGTGCTCCAGGTCAAGTGTATGGAGTGTCAATTTTGGAGATTGGGCAGGAGTACCTGAAGTGACAATAGGAAAGGAAAATCATTGTGGGGATGAGGAGCAATACCGTTCCAAGTTTTCTGACCTCGAATGTGGAAAGATGGTGATTCCCTTGGTGATTCAGATATCGTAGAGATCTGAAGAGACATCAGGAAATCGCTTTGGGAGCCAATGAACGCTTTGAAGGTGCTTTGTTGATGAGGCCGAATCACCAATCATGAGCGTAAGCAGGAAAGTACCTGGGCCCACTGCTCCATATTTGCGATCAAGCTTTGGATGTCTGTAGATCCACAGGATGCGCAGCCAGAGGAAGTTCAGGTAAAGCGGCTTGGGATCGTGTATTACATGGTTTTCGGGTCTTGCTGGCCCTACGCGCTCATCCGTTCTGGCTTATTTCGTGATGGGAGTTTCCGGCATCTGTTTAGCAGGTGGCGGGTTAATCAATGGGTAGAAGTTGATCGACCAACCCATGCCGAAGAACTGCGGAACCAGCACACGCGTTGTCTTCTTGTTCCAGAACGTTTCGCGCAGGTGCTCGATGGTTGGTCGGCGAAAATTGTAGGGAATGCCGAAGAGTGTTCCATGCCATGTCCGCTGATCTTTCGGCATTTGCAATTGCTCACGAATAGCTAACCCCATCAATGACGCAATCTCGATAACCACCATCATGTCTCCCGGTGTGGGTTGCTTCTTCTGGTGTTTTGTCATGTTCTTTTTCTCCTTTACTCAGTCAGACTGCCATCCTTCAGGCTATCATCAATTTCTCGTCAAGAAGGGAAAATCACTATATAGCAGTAAGCTATATAGATAATAACATGTTGCTATTTCCTTTGTCAAGGAGCAACCCATAGGATGCGCAATGCGATTGGGGCGCATAGATTTGTTCAAGGGTTGCTTTATTTCTGTAGAACGATCTATCAATCCTGTATAGCAGGCAGCCTGATAAACCAAAATTGAGCAGATTCACATTTCAGGTTATTTACCGGATAATGATGATGAAGAGGAGCCGTAGCTTCTGCTATCAGTTCTGCTAGCCGGTCATCTGTAGTCGAGAATATGGTTCTCTATGATGTAGCATAAAACAAGGCTAGAAGCGGGTTTGCATTCCTACTTCTAGCCTCGTTAATGGTGGAGATGGGGGGGAGTTGAACCCCCCGTCCAAACGTACCTACCGGAGAATGTGCTACAGGCATAGTCGATGTTTTTACTTTTCGTCCTGGTCTCCCACCGACAGGATACCTGGACGCTGGCCCTCTGGTCTTAGCTGGCGACTAGAAGACAGTCATCGTCAGAGCATCTCTATGTTTTTTGACGCCCGTACCCGGCCCCATGGAGCAAAAGCCGGACGGACGGTACGTCACTGGTTATTAAGCAGCGAGAGCGTACGAAAAGTCGTTGTTTTTGGCAACTAATTTTTTGTCGGTTGTTTAACGAGAGTGCTTACCGACACCTCGACCTGCAATTCTTCAATCTGCCCGCCTGTCGAAACCCGACATCCCCATATGCAGAATCCATCAGCTCAACTTTTAAGCCAGTTTCCCTGACAGTCCCGCTAGTATAACACACACATTGACAAATAGCAAGACAAAATACACTTCAATGTCATTGCCCCCGTTTTTCTTGATCTGGCTTTAAAAAATTGATATGGATATCACGATGAGGGACCAAAGATTATGAATGTAGGGAAGCCATTTAGTATTCCGTGTCCCCTGAACGCCGCTGACAGGCCGATGCAGTACGATGGCACTCCACGGAATACTAAATGGCTTCCCTACATTCATAACCCTTCCCCATAATGCAAGTATCCAAAATATTTATTTAAAGAGCATCTACCGCGTCCGTGATTTATCAACTCTGGGGCACATGGTCCATAAATGGCGGACGCGGTCGAACCGGGTGCCCTACCAGATTTGGCATTTCTCTTGTTTATTGTATCGATAGTCTCTGTTTCTGGTTATCATACCTTGTGTTTTCAAAGCAATAGAAAAAGCTTGACAAGTTTGTATAAATATAGGTAAGATGAGTATAGAATTCCCTCGTGGTGCGGCGCACGCAGTGGATCGGTGGTCAGCGGGTGGTTTTAACAAAATAGGTGGATAAAGACGGAGAAAACGAACGTTATGGATGGGACAATAAGCGAGGGCGATGTGCCGGCAGAGATACGCCGGGAACAAATCCTTACTTTTATCAAAACAAGAGATTTTGCTCGCGTCGCGGACCTCAGTGCCAGATTCCGTGTTTCGGAAG
>JACDAE010000209.1 GCA_013695595.1 Ktedonobacteraceae bacterium
GTAGAGCGTTGCACCTGTAACCAGTAGCGCGGTCGCAATGCGAAATGCATTGATATCATCATCAACCCTGCGCGAGAGCTTCACGGCCAGAGCTAACAGTAAGCAGAGTGCCGACAACGGACCGGTAATCGGTAGCGCGGAGCCAGACACGATATTTGGCAGGAAGAAGACCCAACAGAGGGCGAACGTGATTACGAGTACAGCATCGCGCATCAGTATATAAGACATCCACCAGACATCAGCTCCCAGGCGCAGCCCGCAACGGCGTAATGTACGCAACACGTAGGGACGCCCAAGATGCAATATCAGTGTCATCGTCCAGAGAACTGGGATGAAGGCAACAATCGTGGCTATCATCCATTGGGAACCACCCTGTACCAGGGCATTTGTGATCGCGGTTGAGACGTCATCGGGTTTCATCTATTTTTCCTCGTTTCTTTCTTTGGTTTTCCATACTATGTGTTTTTTTTGTTACCGGGCAGGATTATCGATCGGGCCACGCCAGCCAGCGCGGGTTTCTAAAGGGCACCCCTACACCATCGCGGGCTTGTCGATCGGGCCACGCCAGCGCGGGTTTCTAAAGGGCACCCCTACACTATTCTTGGGTTTGTCGATCGGGCCATGTTTAATCTTCGCTGGCGAGAGAGGCTTCTGGTGCCTCGGCACGGCCACCTGTACGTATGGCATAACCTGCGGCGATTGCACCCATGATGGCCAGGAGCACGATAGAGACATACCCGATGCCTACGGCCCAGTTCGGGTTGCTGCTGGTAACCAGGAACTGACTGATGCTGAGCAGTGGGCCAGTTGCAACGCTATTGGCCTGTACACCTAGCAGGTAAGGAACAAAGTAGAAGAGGCCGCCCAGTGCTAATAGAATGCTGGTCCAACGATAGGCACGGATATCATGATCGGGATCACCCATCAGTTTGATCAAGAGGACGCCGAACACACAGACCGCCGCCAGCCCACCCGTCAATGGGAGCGCATCGGTAACAACTACATCTGGGAAGAAGAACATAAAACTCATCACGAAACCCGAGATAATCAAGATGTCACGGATTGCTGCATAAATGAGCCAGAGCAGGTCGGCTCCCAGGCGCAAGGTGAAGCGATCGATCATATCAAGGATATAAGGACGGCCCAGGTGCAGCCCCAGAATAGCGAGCCAGACGATAGGCAGCACAGCGGCAAGCGTTCCCTCTAAGAATTGCTCGCCTCCGGCATTGATACCACTCACGATGGCATTGGTAAGATCCTGTGGTGACATTGTTACACCTCTCTGTTATGGAATATCCCGTTGGATATCCACTACTCCATATCAACTAGCGCACAGCCTGTGCTCTTTTTATATTTTCAGGTTGAATAACATGTATGGTTGGGCAGAGCGTAGCCAGATCACAGCGTAAGCAACGACTTGCTTCGTGTCGGGCCTGCTCTTCGGTAAAGCCTTTTGCGAATTCGAGCGAGCGATTCCGCGCCGCCGCACTCTCACTGAGTGGCATCTCGACACGTGGCGTAGAACGCAGATCCAGGTTGATGAAGCCTTCCGATGGCAGCGTGGAATTTATTTGCAAGTCATCATCTGGCATCTCATGCACTGATAGTGGCGGAAGCTTACGCAGATACGCATGCACTGAACGCGCCGCCAGTCGTCCATGCGCGGCTGCATCAATAATGGTTTTCGGGCCATACGTGACATCGCCAGCCGCAAACACGCCCGGTGCTCCGGTCGCTAATGTGGTTTTGTTGATCAACAATCCACCCCATGGTGCCACCTGTACGCTTGTACCGGAAGGCAGAAATGAAGGATCAGGGGCTTCTCCGATGGCGATCAGCAACGTCGAGATGGGTAGCTCATATTCTGTATCGGGAATAGGAACTGGACGACGACGACCTTTCTCATCGGGTGAGGTTAATTGCATCTTGATACATCGTATGCTCTGCAAATGATTGTCTACACCGAGCGCCTGGACGGGAGTAGTCAATTCGTGAAGTTCAATCCCTTCTTCAAGGGCTGCACGTATCTCTTCCGTCTGGGCAGGCATTTCAGCACGACTACGCCGATACAGGATATGGACACTATCCGCACCCGCTCGCAGCGCCGAACGAGCCGCATCCAGTGCCGTACTCCCACCACCTACGACCGCCACGGTTCCTGTCAGCTTTGTTGTCGCATCCAGGTTGAAATCTTTGAGGAATGTCGTAGCTGGAATAACTTCCAGGAAGCTTGCTTCGCCGGGGATACCCAGTTGCTGACTACGTTGCGCACCAACCGCCAGGATGACGGAGGCATATCCTGCTTGCAACTCATCAAGCGTGATATCACGCCCGATAGCTGTATTAAGGCGCAGCTCAACTCCAAGTTCGGTAATGGCGGTGATGTCGCGTTGCAATTCTGTACGCGGCAAACGGTAATCAGGGATACCAATCGCCATCATGCCACCCGCAACGGGCATCGCATCGAAAATGGTGACGCTATACCCTCGACGTGCCAGATAATACGCAGCACTCAGCCCGGTTGGCCCTGCGCCAACGATGGCAACTTTTTCCGCATAGTGTTTCTTTGGTGGTTTTATCACACGGCGTACCGCTCCACCATGATCGGTTGCGAAGCGTTTCAGATCACGAATTGCGATCGGTGCATCAAATTCGCCTCGGCGACAGACATCTTCGCAAGGAGCTGTACAGACGCGACCACAGATACAGGGGAAAGGATTGGGTTCAGCGGCAACCTCTAACGCCTCACTATAACGCCCTTCAGCGATCAGGCTTACATAGAGACCAACATTGGTTCCAACGGGACACGCCGCCTGACAGGGAGCGCGCAGATCTTCTTTGCGCTCACCAAGCCAGCTACGCGAACTCTGCCATGTCTCTTTCCGCTCGGCAACATGCCAGGAATGACCCTCGCCCCAGGGCGTCTCGCCTGGTTCTTCGGGCGTCGCACGAGTATAGGCATCCAGCGTTTGCCAGCCCTCTTCCTGTGGAAGATACGTTATAGGGCCACGATGGGCGTAGGTTGCCACCTGTGAGTGCTCTTCAATAGTAATGGCGTTGGTCGGACATTCCTGGGCACAGACCTGACAGCCGATGCACGCCGCAACTTGCACGGGGCCGAGCATCATCCAGGCACGATCCGCCCACGGGCCGGGGATTGGACTCAGACGCTCCTGCTGACTTCCTATTTCACCTTCACCGGAAGGACGCGACATATCAAGACAACGTACGGGACATAAATCCATACAGATACCGCAATTAATACAGGTATTTTCGTTCACAAGGAAACGATAGGCCATTTTGACCTCCTCTCAGAATATCCGCCCTGCCAATAGTGCTCAAGGAATAAACGAGAATTGCAAGCACCACTGGTAGATGATGATATAGAGAGAATAAGGCCTGGAAATCACATGACGATCACAGGAAACAGAGATAATATCACATAGTAGTTACATATATCGATGCTTTAATGTGGTTGTGATCTGTGAGCGTTGTCACACATCCATATCTTCTTCAATGAGCAGGGGGAGTGTAAGGAAGAATGTGGAACCCAGTCCCTCTGTGGACTCAAACCAGATGTGTCCTGCGTGATGCTCGACGAGCTCGCGGCAGAGGTAGAGTCCCAGACCGGTTCCACCAATGCCATTGGAGCGGGCGTTGTCGGCACGCACAAAGCGACCAAAGACATGGGCCTGCTGGTGCGTCGGAATACCGATGCCGGAATCGTGGATACTGATAACAGCCATCTGCTCTGTTGTGTCAGTGCCGATAGTTATGATGATGGGACCACCAGCAGGGCTATATTTGATTGCGTTGTTGATCAGATTGTTAAAAACCTGCTCAATACGCCGGGGATCAATCTGCACGACGAGATACTCAAATGGTGCAATAAGAGAGAAGGTATGTTTTTTGGTTGTGATCTGTTGCCGCGTCAGCACACGTCGAGCCAGGGCAACAATATCGTTGGGTTCTATATAGAGTTCGAGGTGTTGGGCCTGGAGGCGCGTGACATCCAGGAGATCATCAATGAGTTCGACCATACGTGAGGTCGCCAGATCGATACTTTGGAGCGCTTCCGTCTGCCAGTCTGCCAGTTCTAACCCATTTCCACGTGCCGTCTGAACGATCAGCATTTGCGAGAAGCCCTTTAAAATAGCCAGTGGTGTACGCAGTTCATGGGCCGCAATACCAATAAAGTCGTCTTTCATGCGCTCCGCCTCTTTCAACGCGGTAACATCCTGGTGGACAACGATGGCAGCGGATTCCTCCTCTCGTGGTATCTGCATACCCGGGATATCGATCGGTAACGCGTTGAAAACCTGCGCATCCAATGCAACCGCATTGACCAGAACGGGCAGTGCCGTTCCGTCTGCATGACGAATGACCTCCTGTTGATGATGGACCGTCTCGTGGTTTTGCACCGCTCGTAGCGTCGCACGCTGGTCGGGGGTAAGCTCATGCCCATCATTGCCAAAGATGCGGATGGAATTCTGTTGCAGAAAATCGCTCATGGAGAGACCTATGGGCCACTGTGCACCCCACAAGGTTGCAGCAGCTTTATTGGCAAGCACCAACCGCGCATCATGACCACGTACAAGATACACGCTGCCAGGCAGTTCATCAAGCACCAGTTGTAATAGTGCCCGTCGCGTCTCAGTTTCAGCATGTAAACGGCGTTCACTCAGAAGACGACGTGCTTCGGTTACATCACGCCAGACCACTACGGCCCCTTCGGCCCCTGTCGGTTTCTGATCACTCTCAACATGCTCAAGCTCTAACGCGCCCGAAGGAGTTCCCGGTGAGATAAGTGGTGAGGCGGTAATAACATATTGTCTTGTCTCATTATAAGCATCTTCGACTGAGACTTCGCTACTCTGGGTAATCTTACTATTCAATGCACACAAAGCTGGCCCGTGTAGCATATCTTCAATTGCCTGCTTGCCCTGTACCGATTCTTGAAACCGTTCGCGTAAATGACGCGCAGGGCCATTTTCACGCCGAATAGTGCCCTGGCGATCAACTAGCGTGACCCCATCGGCAATACTCTCAAAGATCGTGTTGAGTTCCTGGGCACGCATCTGGGTCATACGATAGAGACGAGCATTTTCTAATGCCACAGCTGCCTGAGCGGCCAGTCCGACTAATAACTCCTTATCATCGAGTGTGAAACGACCGGGAATATCATGCCCAAGTAGGAGGCCGCCGCGTACATGTTTCGCACGATCAAGAACAGGGACACCAAGGAAGCTGCGTATAACAGGATGCCCATGTGGGACACCAATAGCTTGCAATTCTTCGAGAGGCGCTAGATCATGGGCAAAAGTAAATGTTTCTTCTGTGGTTGTTCCCTCGTTCTCCTGCGGCTTACTTCCATTGTTCTGTGCAGTATTATGCGCGTGCTGGAAGCTCAGAGCATCCGCAACCAGGACGGGGATACCTTGCTGAAAGATGGGGAGGAGTAGTCCTTCGCCACCAAGAGGCATGCGGCGAAAGAGTTCTTCCTGGTCCTGAGTGACACCGACCACAGCCGCCAGATAAAAAGGATTGCCAGTTACGGGAATTTTTGGCTGCCCCGTTTCATCGACAGAGCGTAATGTAAAGGCGGCGAAGGCAGCATCGGTGAGATCACAGGCGGTTTCCGCAATCATATGCAACAAGCGCTTTTCATCCATCTCGCTCATAAGCGCGATGCCTACACGATTAAGAGCCGCGAATCTCTCCGCCATTGAGCTGAATTTGCTAATCTGGCGGTTCATCATTCCCATCCTTTTGATTGATTGCGTATCCTGCCTACTTGAGAAACATTGAGGACTCTATTATAGCGCATCATTACGCATCTCTGCACAAAATTTCTGGGATTATGCAATGTTCACGGCAATAATCAGTGGATCTACCGCCCCATGCAAACCCTTTGTGATACGTTTGTGATGATAAATGCCCTTCTGTGTCCCACCTGTGAGCATTGATACTTTATAATAAGCGATACAGAGTATAGTAAACGGACATGCCCTGAAATGGCTTATGGATTAGCAAAGCAATGAGGAATGAGATGGCAGGACAGGATGAACAGGTGTATGAGCCTCAGAAGCCTGGGATAGCAGCTAACCCTAAGGCATATCGTGAAATAGAGCTATTCAAGACGGAGGTGTTAGCAACCATGAGCCATGAACTACGTAGTCCATTGGCCGCTATTAAAGGCTATGCGGCCACACTCTTGCGTCACGAACAGCGTATTTCGCGTGCGGAACGCCATGAATTCCTCCTGGCCATCAATGAGGCCAGCGATCGTCTTGAAGTTATCATCAATCACTTGCTAGAAGTTGCGCAGTTAGAGACTGGTGCAATTAAAATCGAGCGTGTCCCGCTCAACCTTGCCTTCCTGGTGCGCGAAGCCATTTTTGCTGCGGAAGAGCACCTGGAGAACCATCAGGCCGAGCAAGATCTGCAATCAGACCAACCCAAACACTTTAGCTTTACAATGCACATAGAGGATGAGCAGGGACAGCAAACTTCCGTGGAACCCATTATCCAGGCCGATGGAATGCGTTTACGCGAAGTCATTGATAATCTCCTGGAGAATGCAATAAATTACTCGCCCGCAGGAGGAGCCATCGAAGTGGTAATACGTCCTATTTTGCCTCGATCTCCAAGAGACAATGATTACCTGCAAGAGGGTACTTCTATACAATCTGCATTGCAGCAGAACATGATAGAAATTACAGTAAGCGATCGAGGCATAGGCATTCCTTTGGAACATTTGAGGGCCATCTTTGCACGTTTTCATCGTGTTGATACGCGACTCACCCGTGAGATCAATGGCCCCGGCCTGGGATTAGCAATTTGCAAGCACATCATCGAATTACATAATGGGAGTATATGGGCCGAAAGCGAACCCGGTCAGGGAAGTACATTCCATATATGGTTACCAGTAGAATAGATGAAAGGATAAATACATATGCCTGCCAAAAAAACCACAATACTCACAGCGGACGATGATCCTCAGCTTTTACGTCTGGTAATGCGCAATCTCCAACTGGAGGGCTACGACGTGATTACGGCCAGCGATGGTCAGCAGGCATTCGATTTGATCGAGGCACAACCCCCTGATCTTGTGCTGCTGGATGTGATGATGCCCAAAATGGATGGCTTCACGGTCTGTCATCGTGTGCGCGAGTTCTCAGCGGTCCCAATTATCATTATTACCGCACGTGGACAAGATCAGGATAAGGTACGTGGACTCGATCTTGGTGCAGACGACTACCTCACCAAACCCTTTAGTGTCGACGAATTGCTTGCCCGCGTGCGAGCAGTACTCCGACGTGCACAATTTATCACCAATGAGCAATCCCAGACGCTACGTACAACAGCAATAATCGGGAACCTCTCCATCGATTACGCGCAACATCTGGTTATGATGAAAGACAAAGAAGTGGTGCTTACTCCAACGGAGTATCGCATCCTTTCCTACCTCGCCCAGAATGTTGGGCGCGTCGTGACACAGGATCTGCTGCTAGAACACGTATGGGGGGCCGAATATGTTGGCGAGGGCCATATGCTACAGGTCAATATCAACCGTCTACGCCGCAAAATTGAACTGGATTCTACACATCCACGCTATATCATGACAAAAGTTGGTATTGGATACTTACTTGCCGCACATCCTGATAGTTCTTCTGCAACATGAAGAGGTTTTTAAAACTTCAGTAATAGCAAAGCATTGGTTACATATTTTATAAACTGTTCCACTCCTGATCAAACAGGAGTTATTAAAATATGGTAGTCTTCTCCACTTTCACAATGATTAATAATCTTTTTTACGCTTGACATTATACTTACAATGAAAGTATGATGAAGAAGTGGAGGAGAATAGCGCATAGAAATAACTGGATGCAGATGCATACTTGCGCATCAAACTCCCCTTTTTTTGTGCTTCAGGGCAAATTGAAGACATCCATGGATCTTTCATACATTCTCAATGGTATGAAATGTCTCTAATGAGTTGACATGATAGGTATGGTCCTATCATATGTAGACATGCTATCCGGCATCGTCGCCAGATGGAAAATCTATATTTTCCAGTCATTGAAAGAGAAGAGGATTATGAGCAATAACTATCCACAGAATCCATCCCAAAGAGATCAATATGGTAACCAGGGCAACCAGAACAATCAAGACCAATATGGCAACCAGAACAATCAGGGCCAACAAGATCAATATGGTAACCAGGGCAACCAGAACAATCAGAACAATCAGGGTCAGTATGGTAACCAGGGCAACCAGGACCAGTACGGTAACCAGAGTAATCAGGGCAACCAGGGCCAGCAAGATCAGTATGGCAGCCAGAACAATCAGGGCAATCAGGGCCAGCAAGATCAGTACGGCAACCAGAACAATCAGAACAATCAGGGCCAGCAAGGCGGAGCATTGGGTGGGGCACGACAGATGGCTGAAAACCAGATCGATCAGGCAATCGATCAGTACGGCAATAAGATTCCTGGCGGTTCACAATTTACTAAGCAGGCCAAAGAGGCTGCTGGTGGCGTGTTGAACAATCTGGAGCAAGAAGCTGAAAAGCGCATGGGAAATATGGGCGGCCTTTTCGGGGGAAACCAGAACAACCAGAATCAGTAGTATCTTACTGCTGACATAAAAAGGCATGAGAGAGGTATATTACCCATGAGCGACCTTATAAGTAAAATCAAAGGCATGGATACGGGCTTGCAAGCGAAGCTAGCTCTGGCTCAGGTAACGGAATGGATTACTGAAGCGAAGACATTGGCACAGACATCGGCTGAGTAACCCGTTCTCTTCTCTGAAAAGAGAGGTTGGATTTCGTCCGTTGGAAAGGGCACGGGATATGAGCACACGCAACGTGATGCCCTTACCCATGCCCTTTCCAACGGACGAAATCCTGCTATGGAGAAAAAGAACAGGTTTTGTCATAACGAAGGATAGCATATGCAAAATACGACACACGATTATTTTTTACCACTCGTCGCGGTGATGATGATGTTCGCGTTCTTCACGCCTCTCCTCGCGCTGTTCCTCATGACGCAATTCGCGCCGTAGTTCCTGGATCTCCTGCTGCTCCTGATGGAGCTGCTGCTGAGGATAGGGATTCTGCTGATACCCCTGCTGATTGTATCCATACTGTTGTGGAGGCTGTTGATACCCATACGGTGGTTGTGGTGGTTGCTGCTGATACCCATACTGTTCCTGCTGAACATTCTGATGATGCTGCGCGATTGCATGTTTGGCAATCAGCCCCACAAGGCCAAGTGCTCCCCCTGCCAATAGGGGATGACTCATGACGCGCTGAAGCATATTTGGCTGCTCCTGACCCAGACGATGAAAAGATTGCGCCATTGACCACGTATCGTTCGGGTCCATAGAATACCCCGGCGGCATCTGCTGAGCCAGCGCTACCCGCTGCTCATAGGGCATCTGCTCAAAGTGCTGCTGATAGACACGATGCTGCATATCCATGGGAGCGCCCTGCATAAATTGTAACAGGTGTCCCCATACCTGATTGTTGTCAACACCATTGTAATTGCCGCTATCGTATCCCTGTGCGTACTGTTGATACATTTGCTGATTGTTTTGATCGAAAGGCCACATAATTTCCTGGCTCCTTTTCGCTATTTTTTTACGGATAGAGGGTAGCCTCTATTCCCCGATAAAGTGTTCTGTTCTTTCCATGCACATCCTTCAGCCTGCTACCACGCCTTCCCTTTGCACAGCAAGGGGCACGGTAACATATTTCTTGTGTGAATGTCAATGCACCATGTAGTCCAACTCTTTGGGATGGCACCAGGACGAAGAAGCTGGCTTCTCTTTCGAGTATAGAAACACTAACCAGGCGTGGGTGCTCCATGAAGATTCAATTGGACCCAATACGGGATGAATTATGAGGACAAATGTGTTATTATTCTAAAGAGAGCGTAGTATAGACTTGATCCCCATTCTCTAAAAGAGAAGTTTTGTACACCTTATTTAGCTTGCCATCACACAGGTTGAGCAAAGCTCCAAAATGAGAAAAAAGTAAAAAAAAGAGACGGACTTATTAACACGATTATGCACGAAAAAAGCATCCACACATTGGAATACCAAAAAATATTGGCGAAGGTGGCGCATGAAGCGGCCTTCTCGGCCAGTAAAGATCTGG
>JACDAE010000103.1 GCA_013695595.1 Ktedonobacteraceae bacterium
GGGCCGTCTATGTACTGTCTGGGTCTGCGCTTCAGGTCGTTCGGAGTCATAGACCAGACCAATGGCTTGTCGCCAACGATCAAGCGTCTGCATGTTTCCCAGCGTATCATCCCAGGACATCGCGGGCGCCTGGCGAGCATCGAGATAGGTGGCAACGGTATCTGCCTCATATGTGTAGAGGCTGGTCACGCTTTCAATTGAGATCTCCTGGGGCTGCATCTCACCGTATTTGTTCACAATAATCGTACTGGTTCCCTCATTGCGGGCTGGTAGCCAGGGGGCGGGAACGTAGATTGATCCCAGCGTTCCAAAGACGCGCACTCCTTCTTCAGCCTGGAGTTGGACGCCAGTGAGTAACTGCGCAAGAATATCGTTGGGAAACGTAAGTGTGGCGGTCGCATATTCATCGACGCGACTGAGGGGCCCAATATGGGCCGCACCAGAGACCTGGATCGGATTGGCGAAGTCCTGACCGAGAGCGGCTCCCGCGATCAGGCGTGCCATAGAGACACAATATCCACCAACATCGAGAATGCCACCACCACCGAGGGCGTTGTTGAGTAGCCGACTTTCCAGGTTGAAGCTCGTGGCAAAACTGAAGGTTGCCTGGATGACGCGTACCTCACCGATGATGCCGGAGCGAACCAACTCAACGATTTTCGCCGTTTGTGGATGGCAACGATACATAAATGCTTCCATTAGAAAGACATTGTTCTGCCGGGCGGCTTCTATGATTGCCATCGTTTCCGCGGCATTGAGCGCGATAGGTTTTTCGCAGAGCACGTGTTTGCCTGCTTCGGCGGCCTTAATCGCCCATTCGGCGTGCATTGGATGGGGCGTTGAAATATAGATCGCCTGCACATCTTTATCGGCCAGCAGTGCTTCGTAGCTTCCGTGACGATGAGCGATGTCCCAGGTAGCACCGAATGCATCTGCCGCGGTCTGTGTGCGACTGCCAACGGCTACCAACTCACCTGTCTCTGATGATGTCAGTCCTTTCGCAAATGTACCTGCGATGTTTCCTGTACCAAGAATGCCCCACGTAAGTTTCTCTGTCATAATTTTTTGTTCCTCTTTTTATACCAGACACAACACAACTACTCTGTCAAATGTCATTGCATGCCCGCACGGGATAATAAATGGCTCCCCTACAGGGGAAAAATCTTGCGAATGTCATTGCATGCTCGCACGGGATAATAAATGGCTCCCCTACAGGGGAAAAATCTTGCGAAGAGCGTTGACAGAGCATTACTGTCATCAGGTTACATAATCGCGCCAAGAATCCAGGGTGCGAACTCTTCTTCGCCAATACCCTGTGCTTCACTTTTGCTCTGCTTCCCGCTGGCAACGGCGATAACCTCATCGAGGATCTGCATCCCCACGCTCTGAGCACTGACACCATTGAGGACCACGCCAGCATTGATGTCCATATCGCTCTCCATGGCTGCGTAAAGTTCGCTATTTGATGCCACCTTGATCGAGGGTGCAGGCTTAAAACCAAAGCAAGAGCCACGCCCGGTCGTAAAAACGATCATGTTGCTGCCACCTGCCACCTGTCCCGTGACCGAGATGGGATCATAGCCGGGTGTATCCATGACGACCAGCCCGTGCTCAGTGATTGGTTCGGCATATTTATAAACTGCATTGAGTGGCGTCGAGCCACCCTTGGCGATCGCACCTAACGATTTCTCGTAGATCGTTGTCAATCCACCCAGCTTATTGCCGGGCGAGGGATTATTGTCCATCTCCATATCGTTGATCTCGGCGTGATGCTCCCACCAGTGGAGGCGTTCGACAAGTTGTTTGCCTACTTCAGGCGTGCGTGCACGTCGCAGTAAAACATGTTCCGCCCCATAGATTTCGGGCGTCTCGCTTAATACCGCCGTTCCACCCTGTCGCACCAGCTCATCAACACAATAGCCCAGGCCAGGGTTAGCGGTCACCCCACTCCATCCATCGCTGCCTCCACATTGCAGGGCGAGATTGAGTTCGGAGATAGGGATCGGTTCGCGCTGTACATCGTTCACCTGCGGCAAGAGTTCACTGATCATCCGTGCTGCCTCATCGACTGTATGCGCAATGCCATGATTCTCCTGAATCGTCAAGAATAATGGCTGTTTCCACAGGTTGCCACGGTCGAGTTGCATAGTAGAGATTAGTTCTTGTAGCTGATTGCTCTCGCAGCCCAGTCCCACCATCAGGTACGCGCCGATGTTGGGATGTGTCGCCATTCCAGCCATCACACGTTGCAGTTGCGCGATCGCATCGCCACCCATACGCATGGCACAGCCGTTTTTATGTGTAAGGCCAATCACTCCATCGATATTTGGATAGTCTCGTAAGATTTCGGGGCCAAAGCGGCGCTGAATAAAGCGCGTTGTGCTTGCAGAACAGTTGACGGAACTGATGATGGCGATGTAGTTGCGTGTTCCCGCCTTGCCATCTGGACGCCTGTAGCCCATAAATGTACGACGCTGTTCGATTGGTATGATATCGACCGGGTGCATATCGACGCCAAACTCATAGACCTGTTTGAGGTTCCCAACGGCCAGATTATGACTATGCATGTGTGAGCCTGTGCCTATCGGGCGCGTTGCATATCCGATAATCGATCCATAGCGCAAAACAGGTTGCCCCTCTGCGATATCACGCAAAGCAACTTTATGGCCAGACGAAATACGTTGCGTCACCTCTACAATTTCGGGGTCTCCGGGAGCAGCTGCAGGCAGGCGCAGTTGTACGCCGCGATTCAGGGGAACGCGTGTAATTGCTACATTATCTTTAGGATGTAAAAGAACTGCGACCTCATTCAGTTCGATAGGTTCGCCACGTGGGACAATGCCTGTAACGATAGTATGTACCATTTGTGGAGGGGTGATTGGGGCTTTGTGTGTATCCATCAAGCGGGCCTTTCGCGAGCGTATAGCAGCAGTGCATCACGCCAGTCTACGTTAAACACTTCTGATTCTACTCAATGCTGAGATGTATGGCAAACTCATCCATTCCCCCGTATACGAATAAACCACCGAATTTTGCACCCTAGGGACCATCTTTAGAGCGTCTAACAATTTATTGGCCTGTTCGCCCCGAAAGAGAACGTCAATAAATTGTTAGACGCTCTAAAGATGGTCCCTACTGTTTTTCGGGTGTTTCAGGATATTCAGGCGAGATCCAGGATGTGCTCGAATGGTGTGAGTGTTCCAGTGGCTTCTACCGGGAATAGATGAGCTTTTCCCACAATTTCGACGCCTTCTCGTAGCTCTTGCAAAGCTGGCTTATTAGCGAGAATATATTCCAGGTTGAGCGTATTTTTGATGCGTGCCAGGCGTATCTGCGTGAGATCGGGACGGCCACAGGCGCGTATCGCTGCTGCAACGGCCTCACGCTCAGTCTCCAGTACCATGGGTATCTTGGTAGAATTGAGCGCGATCACTCCGGCTGTTATGCTGTTAATATAGAAAGATTGCGTATCAACTTTTGCCAGAACGTGCTGCGTTGTAAAATCGGCAAGGCCCAACCCGATGGCATTCCCGTGTGAGGCGGCGGTGAGGTCCAGAACGGCGATACTGGTAATGTCGGTCGCCGTAGCTTTCTGCTTGCCCCAGCGCATGCGTCCAATAATATTAGGGTCCATGCCGGCTCCACTAATATCTTTACCCATTTCATCGATGATCAGCACATCCAGCGTTTCCCAGGGGAGGCGCGGCATAAACGACTTTGCGCGTTCCAATAATGTCCGCTCCTGCCCGGTGCCTATCCCCTCAGGTGGGACCAATATGATCTCGGCAACCTCGTCGTATGCATTCTCAATAATAGCCAGGCCAAAGAGAAGTGCGGCATGTTGAACCACGAAGCGGGCCGCCTGTGTTATCTGTGCCGTTAGCCCTTCAAGGCCCCAGGAATGCATTGTCAGGGCACTTTTATGTTTGCCCATACCGATCACCGCCATCTTTGCAAGGCCACTTTCAATTGGGGCCGCGAAATCCGTGTGCGGCTTGATGCGATTGACCAGAATGATGCCATCAGCCGCGTTAGCCGCACGATCGATATAGACAGGTAACCCATTGGGCAAAGAGCCCAGCTGATCGACCTCAAGCGAAGAAACGATGGGAGCGCCAATGTATGCTTCGGTGACGCCCAGGCTGGTAAGGACCGCTATTTGCCCTGCGGGAGTTGCACCACCGTGACTACCCATCGCTGGAAATACGAATGGGGCTGCCCCGTAGCTGCGCAATGCACTTACCAATGCGCGGATGATCAGCGCGATATTCGCCACGCCCCGACTCCCTACGCCGATTGCGATGCGTGCGCCTGGTGAGATCCGGGTCGCCACGTCGTTCTTCTCAAGTGTCCTTGCGACATGCTCGGCAATATCTGTAAGCCGCGGACGCGGAAAGTGTTGGCGCAGCAAGACGAGATCGGGCAGGGGAACTCCACTGAGCAGGTTATTCGAGTCATGATATGGATGCAACGTCATTGTTATGATCCTTTGCCTGTGCAGGTCGCCTCCATGACGACGCTAGTTTTCGCCTATAGGTGTGTTAAATGTCTGGTGCAACCACTCGGTACAAAGCTTGATCCAACCGCTGATATGAGCATCTTGCAGCCCCCTGCCGTCGTCCGTCTCCTCCGTTGCCAGAGAGAGTCCATGAGCGCCCTGTGGATAGATATGCAGCTCGAAGGGGATGTTCTGTGTGCGTAGTCCATTGGCAAATAACAATGCATTTTCCACGGGCACGGAAGCATCCTCATACGTATGCCACAAAAATGTTGGAGGAGTTTGAGCATTAATCTGATTTTCCAGCGACATTGCACGTACTTGCGTGTATCTATCTTCCATTCCTGCGCATGGGTGTGAAGAAGAGCCATCGCTCGTGATGCGTCCAATAGAGGTTGAGGGTGCCTGGAGGGAGCAACGCTATAATACAATACAAATGCGTGGAAGCCGGCAGCCGCAAATTGCAATGCCACCGGCTCAGCTTCTCGCGGCGAAAGTCGCTCGTAACCACCCCCTGGACAGATCAGTACCGCACTTCGCTTTTTGTCACCCGCTACTACATAGGTCGCCAATGTTGGCTGAAATTCAGTGTCATCCCGCACTGAATGAGAGCCTTGTTCCCATAATGGTATTGTCTGGTGAAGCACAAATATACCTTTCTGATCTCTGCCCTTGTATGGTGCAAACCACTTTTTGGAAAATGCGTAGGCCCGATCAATTCATAATATCACGGCATCAGCGTCAGTGCGAATATATGGATATGACCATTGTGGTGTGGTCCCGATTGCCGACCGGACAACGTTAGCGTGTTCACAATGCGTGTAGTGTCCAGGTTAATTGGAATAGCGAAAAGATAAACATGATGGTGGTCTACAGCATTTGGAGTGTAGCGATAGGTTGCACTCATGATACCATGACTAGAATACCAATCCAATACAGTCACCTTTTTCGTGCTTGTAGAACCATCAGTATATTGGATAACTACACTACTGGTGACTGGGCCCCAGCTTGCGGCGGCAAGGAGAAATGCCTGTCGATAAGTGCCCGGTTGTAGGGAGATAGTTTGCCCGGAAGTAACGATATTATCAGCTTGACCCGATCCAGCCGGGAATTGATATGGCACACCCTGTATGGTAATCTGTTCGCCTGATGGTAACAGATCGGCTGGATAAGAGTAACCGCTCCCATCGAAGTTGGCCTGACCCGGCGCGTATCCCATTCCTTTATTATTAAAGAATTGGTTGAGCGACACCTGCATTTGTGTTGGGGGACCCGGTGGAGTAGCCGTTTGAGGGGGAGTGGGAGTTTTCTTTGGGATGCCCGTCTGCTGAGGTGTGGGCTGCGATGAAGGAACACCGATACCAGGAGTAGACGATGGTGTGTGTTGTGCCGTAATAGTAGGGATGGGAACGGTCACCCCGGTTTGTGTTGAGGATTGCGCCACAGATGTTTCATGAATAGATGGGAGCGTTGAAGGCCTGTTTCGTTGTGTAAAAAAGTTCATATTGACCAATATACTGATACATATGACAAGGAATGCGAGCAAGCATAAGATCACGGCAAAAGCTCTCCCAGGCTTGCGTACCAGGCTCTTTTTGCCATTGAGGAAAGAAGACGTTTTCTTGTCCGTGTATGCCTGCTGCAAGTTGATAGGAGCATGAGGTTGCTCATGTGGATGGACATCTTGTCCGGGTAGCACTATTGCATTTGCAGGCATTACCAATGCCTCTGGTTCACCCTTATCTGAAGGTACCAGTGAAAAGGTGTCAGCGTTAGCACGTTTTCCATCTCTTGTGGGAGTGACCTCAAGCATCTTCGTTGTATCGAGCGTATCTATTTCTAATTCAGGTAAGAGCGGTGTCTCAGCATCTCCTTGCATGATCTGCGCAAGAAGCGCTACTGTTTCTTTCAACTCAGATTTTCTTCCTGTAGAAGGGATACCCAATGCCGCAAGAAAGGTGGCAACATCGGGATAGCGTTGTTCCGGTTCTCTCGACATAGCTTTCAGAATGGCACTCTCTATGTAGAGCGGTAGCCCTGAGTTCAGCCGCCCCGGTGGGATGAGTGACCTGGTTTTGTAGTAGGTACCTGGCGTATTTACCGAGGGAACCATAAAAGGCTGAGTTCCCGTCACGAGAGCATAGGCAATGCAGGCAAAGCTATATTGATCACTTTTCTCATTCACTTGCCCCGCTTGTTGTTCTGGAGCCTGATAGATGGAGATTTCTTGATCAGTGCCCCCTTCTATCTCGTCTGGCGACAGAAGAGTATGCTGATGAAAGCCCGTTACCTGTACCTCATTCAAGCTTGTGAATAATATGTTTTGCGGGTTTAAAGAACCGTGGATCACCTGCCGCTGATGAGCATAATAAAGTGCCTGTCCCACCTGTGCAAGTGTGAGAATAGCTTCTTTCATTTGAATTGGTTGTCCTGCTACTCGGCGTTGGAAGCGTCCATAAAGTGATCCAGAAGATAAATATTCCGTAATAATATAAGGATTCTCTTTATAGAAACCAGTCGCCAGAATAGGTAAAATATGGGGGTGATGCATCTGTTGCAGAAAAGAAATTTTGTCAAGCGTCTCCTGTTGCATGTAAGTAGATGCACTATAAAATAGTTCGATCACAACGAGTTGATAGGGATCAGTTGAAGAAATACTTTCACCTAAGAAAATTGAACGAAAGGAGGTGGAGATAAGCTCAGCCGCAATACGATACCCTTCAATTTTTTCATTTATGAGATCATCTTCTCTATTCATTGAGACCATGCTCTCCTAACATATTTATTATCCGTCCTTGTAAATAATTAATGTAATTTTTTTGGCAATCCTTCCAATGTATATCGATCTATGTTATAGAGTAGCAAATAGTGGACAGACTGTCAATAGGTAACTCTATTGGATGCCATAGGCTTTTCTGTGAGCTAAATATATTCACATACCTCGTAAAAATAGCTCATTTAGACAATTATAGAGAAAAGATGTCTTATAAATCAAGCCATAATTTCAATTATATATATTTATAAAACGTCGATGCTTCTAGCGTGCGCTTTGTAACGATTGCTCTCTATGGATACGTTTATCGATTGTATGAGAAAAACAAAAGAAGGCGGCTCTATTGCATTCTTTTATGCATACATAACGCGCGTATTAAGGCTTTAAAAAATTGATATTAACACCCAGGTTGTGAGCCAGATCCAACAAATGTCAGGAAGATCTTATTCAGGCTTGAATGTATGGTATATTTGAATATGACATCTGTAAGTGTGCTTTTTAGGATGCCCAAAAATTGGGAGAAGTCAATATTAGGAAAGTTATGAATAGTTATAGATGATGCAAATACCAGCAAAGCCTATTCAGGTTTTTTATTCTTATGCCCATAAAGATGAGATTTTTCGTCGAGAGCTAGAGAAGCACTTAAGTAATCTACGCCAGCAGGGTTTTATCCAGGAGTGGCATGACCGCATGATTGTGGCGGGGACTGATTGGGCGTTTGATATTGACACGCATCTCAATAGTTCATCGCTTATTCTGCTTCTTATCAGCCCCGACTTTATGGAATCAGATTATTGTTTGAGCATTGAGATGACGCGTGCGATGGAACTGCATAAAGCTGGCGAAGCCTACGTCATTCCCATCCTTTTGCGACCTGTCGACTGGGAGGGTGCACCTTTTGCAAGACTCCAGGTTCTTCCCTCAGGTGCCAGGCCGATTACCATATGGGAGGACCTGGATCAAGCCTTCCTCAATGTCAGCCGAGGTATCCGTCAAGTTATTGAGCAATTGCGGAGCGGCGATTTCGCTCGTTTTGCCGATGTCAGCCAGGATATCACACGCCTTCCCGGTGAGCAAACAAGCGATTTTATATCGCTAGAGAACTATTTAAAGCCTTCACGGCTCCGTTTCCCCACCGAGGATGATTTTGAGCATGATCTGATCTATGTTCCAGAGAAGCAGCGCATTGAACTTCTACATATGTTGCACGAAAAAAGGCGCGTGTTATTGACTGGATCGCAGGCCGCCGGGAAGACTGTGCTGGCTATTGCACTGGCTAAGCAACTTCAAGAGCAAAATACCTATAAAGTTGCCTATAAAGATGCCGAAAAAGCCAGAGAAGGAGAAGGGCGCAGGTGGTATCAATTGATGAGAACACACGACCGTAAAGGCGTCCTTTATCTGATAGATAATTGCCACCTTGCGCCAGAGGAAGTCAATGAGTTTTGCCAGCAGTGGGAAGAGCAACCACCTGAGTATACACAATGCCTTTTGATTTCGCGTGCCCATGCCGGCGAGGAAGAGGAAGCATGGGGAACCTATCACTATTTTGAGGCGTGTGGCGATGCAACTATCGAAACACGCTCTGAAGAGGTGTACCGGGGAATGCTTGAGAAGTACGCGATCTACTATCAGCGCCAGCATCCGGATCGCTATGCATCATTTACGGAAAATGAGGCAAAACTGCTCAAAAAACAACATGCTCATAATCTGGTGCTCTCGAAGAGTCGCCTGGAGGCATGGAGCGAGCTTGGCGGACGCCTGAGCGAGGTGAAGCAAGAAGCCGTTTACACTGTAATGATCAAGCGCTATTGTGCGCGCTGGAAAGAAGCGCTGCCAAAATTGTGTGCTTTGCGGCAATATGAAATTCGCGCTCATAACTTTTTCGTCGAGTCGCATCTCTCGCGCCAGGAGGTGCAACAACTGCAAGAGGAGCGATTGTTGATGGGTGCCACCGCACAAAATTATGGCATGCTTTATGATCTGGCCTTTCATCCAGAAGAGGCACGCGAACTATTTGAGGCGTATATCTATTACCGCTATGGTCGCGTGACCGGGAAGCACCTGCGCAATAGCACTCTGGAAGCGTTGCGAGCCTATTTAGAGACAAGCCCTCTCAACTACATGGAAGTGTACATAAGGTTAGCACAGCAAAAACAAAAACGTATGCTGGAACGCCTGCTCAAAGATGCTCATTTACAAGAATGTGCTGCCCGTCAATTTGAAACTGGCAACCTCATCGATGCCATAAGCTACCTGTTCAGACTGGCAAAAATAGACTCAGTACGTGCTCACGCCTTACTCAGTAGATTAATAGAAGATATAGGGATACGCGACCTGTGCTCGCGAATAATCGAGTATCCTTTCCAGGAGATTGCTTTGCTGTTGCAAAATCTACAGCAAATTGATGATGAGGTTGCCAGACAGGCTGTCACAGGACTGAAGCTGGAGCAGTGTATCAAGCATATAGAAGAGCAGAATATCCAGAGTTTTTTCCAGTTGGTGCAGGTGTTGAATACGATATTGCCTGTACAGGGTCGTGCACTACTGCTAAGCGTTCCCATCAAAACATTGCTTACTCACATCACCGCGAGTAATTTTCACTTTGTTATCGAGCAATTGCGCGGGTCAGAATATCCACCCGCACAACTCAAGCAGCTTGTTGAATTGTTGCAGGTGGATACTCTGATAGAACAATATGAACACATGCAACGGGCGCATCTGGCCCACTTTTACCGAATGGTGCACCTGTGCAAGGGAATAGCTCCTGCACAAGCGAAAATGCTGCTGGAGCGTATACCCCTGGAACTTCTGGCACAGAGAGCGAGCGCGAGTAATCTCAATCTGGTCTGGCAGATTGTGGACATAATGCGTGAACTGGCGTTGCCACAGACCTATAGAGAACATTTTATTGAGCTATTAGGGATTGAATGGTTGATACAGAAAGCTGAAAAGGAGAACCTCCAACACCTTTATTGGATACTCCATAGTTTCCAGCGCGTCTCGCCAGCGATGCGAAACAAGTTGCTTGAGGCGCTTTCACCGGCTGGTCTGGCTACACTTTGCCTTGCAAAAGAAGCCTCTATTGGCATGGTCGGACAATTCAATAAGGTTTCTAATAAGTTGTTTCGCCAACAATTTTTAGGGCAATTTACGCCAGAGGATATGGCCACCATCTTCAATCGTTCTTCACTGGGAGCGATTGGCAGCTTTTTGAAACCACGCTACTTTTATTTTCGTTGGAGCTATCAATTGTTCCACGACCGCTTTCTCAAAGATCATTTCCAAACGGAGTCGCTAGAGGAGATAGGGAAGTTTCTGGCGCGTATCAAGCAGATATCCGAAGTTGGGGAAGATCTCGTTTACAATGCTGTCAGCCTGTTGGCAGAAGTGGATCTTGTGGAGCGGGTAGCAAGTACAGACCTCAAGCAATTCGCGCTTTTGCTTTATAACAGCAGTGATGTTGCCCACAAAACATATCTGTTTCAACTGCTTGATCCTCTACTGCATCCCGATGCTATGCACGCTGCGTTGCAGAAAAGCGAGCTAAGTGGTATTCAGATGCTTATTCACAATGTCGCCAGCATCGACAGTACGCCTGACAGACGCTATCTACAGGCTATTCAGGGTGGTCTGCGAACTGTGGATCTGAGAGAACGTATCATTCACGCAGATCTAGTTACTAAAACAACCTTCCTTACAAATGTTGCCACTCATATTGATGCGGGACTTGCGCAGGAATATCGGCAGTTTATCGATAGCCTGGAGTGCACAATATAACCCTCTATTACGAAGTGGTAGAATGTCGTCACAAAATGGCAAAAAAAGTGTGACAAAATAGAGATACAAACGTTATATATTGTAGAGGGGAGTAAACCGCGCTCTCAACTCGTTATGATCAGTTGTCTCACGCCGTAGCGGCACTTCAAGGAGGGTCCTATGAGTTTACATTATAACCTCGACCAGTCTATGCAAAGGAGTTTTTATGAATCACTATCCGGGCGGTAATGGCCGCACAGTTTTCCACAAATCGTCTCTGTGGTCCATTATGGGTCAAGGAGCAGTGGATTGGATGCATTTTAACTGTAGTGCACAAGCCTGTAAGAAGTTGAAATATGCAACCTTCGCATAGGGCTCTATCTAGCAAGAACGATACGTTCGAGGTAGATGAGCTCTTTTTTTATGCCTTTTTCTTCCACTTTTCCTCCCATACAACCATTTAGTTCTGCCTATATTGGCTCATCTGTTAATGGTAACATGAACCAGAACGTTGCCCCCTGTCCCACCTGGCTGTCGACACCAACCTGTCCTTGATGCTGAGCTATAATGGTTCGTACGATATATAATCCCAGCCCCAGGCCTCCAGGGAAGCTTTGATGGTGGGTATCCTTGACCTGATAAAAACGCTCCCAGACGCGCTGTTGGTGCTCGAAAGTCAATCCTGGACCCTGGTCTCTGATGGATACGCGTACCATGAAACCCTCTACAGACAGGTGTACGCGAATATTTTGGCCGGGCGGGGAGTATTTCAAGGCATTTGACAGGTAGTTGGTGAGCACCTGCTCAATGCGATCAGGATCAGCCTCCACAGGAAGGTGTGTCTGTGAGGGCAATTCCAGTTCTATTGTATGAGTAGAAGCTATCTGTTGCTGACTGGCCACTACCTGTTGAACAATTGTGGTCAGATTACATAGCTGTAGCACTATCTCAAATTTCTGCATCTCCATACGCGATACGTCTAGAAGCTCGGCTACCAGGCGTGTTTCTATCTCTGTCTGGCGGAGTGTTTGCTGTAACATAGCATCAAGTGCATGTAAAAGATTATTGGTTTCCACTGAAGACGATTTTGTGAGGCGCTCAACGTACAACTGCATCAATTCCAGAAATCCCTGGATCGCGGTGAGCGGAGTTCTCAGTTCATGACTGACCATGCTTAGAAATTCTTGTTTCCGTTGCTCGGCCTCCCTGCGCTCAGAAATGTCAAGCAGCATCACCAGGGCACGGGTGCGTTCCTCATTGATCGTGGTTGCTGCTACCAGGGCTGGAAAATGACTGCCATCTTTACGTATATATTCTTTCTCCTCCGGAAGTGAGGCCCCTTGAGAGATAAGGGTCCTCCAGGCACGTGCACGCGCCGTTTGATACTTTGATGTGATTAAGTCTTTTACACGTATGTCTCCGCTTAGTAATTCTTGCTTACTGTAGCCCAATTGTTGCACCAACTGGTTATTGACTTCATACATCTTGCCTTCTTGATCGGTCACCATCATGCCAACGATGTTGGAGTCAGCCAGTGAGCGAAATTTGCGTTCGGCATAGGCATGGGCGTTCTGTTCATTTATGAGGAGCTGTTTGCGCTGTGTAATATCACGCGAGTGGCATACGATCGCCTCAACTTCTCGATTGAGGAGCAGATTAGTAATTGTGCTTTCTATCCATTTGCAGGTGCCGTCTTTGCTGCACAAATGGTACTCCAGGGAAAGAGATCCTTCATGTTGTTCAATTAAATGTGCCAATTGGTGTTTCAGGTTTTCCTGATCATCAGGGTGAACAAGGGTAAAATAATCTTTCTCCTCTAAATCAGCAAGAGTATAGCCTGTGAGATGGGCGGTTGCAGGATTTACATAGGTAATGATGCCATCTGAAGAGATAAGCATAATGGCATCGGTGCTCTGTTCAACAAGAATACGAAATAGTTCTTTGCTGCGTGCAAGTGCTTCTCCTGGCATAAATACACTCCCTCCACTAAATTACTCTATACACATAAAGGTTGCCTGTAAAGATGCATTTTTCTCTCTTTGAATGTGTCTGTAAATTGATCGTAATAAATCTATTATAGTATAAGATAAAAACCGTGTGGAATGTATAATATTGGGAATAATAGATGCCTATTGATCACTTTTTTTTATCTTATTGTGTGAGGTCAGATGTATTCCTGGGGCGCGTAAGAATTCTATGACTCATCCCGAATTTCGCAAAAAGAGAGATTCGGGATGAGTCATTATTGGGGTTTATCGGTTGGGCACAATCAGTATATCAGGAGTCCAACTATCCTGCCCGATAAGGTACGTAATGGGTGTCTGCAAAGCGGCCTGTGCGGATGTAAGTTGTGGCCGGTCTGCATTTATCGCGGCCCCAGGGCCACGATTGTTGTACTCTGCGAAGCGAACGTTCTGCCATGGTAATGGAGGACTTGTCCAGCTTTGCCATGGAGCCGCCGCGAGCGCATCTGGGAGCCATGTATCGCGAACGGTCACCTGCGCGTTGGCCGTTGTGGTTGCCGGCCAGGGCCGACCCAGGTATGCGGTTCCTGCGGCTGAGGAAGACTTAACTTTGCTGTTGATGATAAGGAAGCCATATGGTTGTGCTGCCTCAGTTGCTGCAGCGGTCATCTTTGGACCAGTACCGGTTGTGCTTTTAATGAAGATGTTGTCCCGGTCAAACACTGCCGTTCCTCGTCCAAAGATAAAATCAATGGTGCCCTCAATATAACTATTGGTGAAGAGCTGTCGTGCCGCAGTTGCAACACTCGGTGTATTAATGTAGAGCGTATCCTGGTTCCCCAGAAAGCTATCGTTATCGAAGATCATGCGATCACCGGTCGTTTTTACTGCGACTGCCTGGTGCTGATTCGTCTGTGGTTGACTGGCTGGATCAAAGGTATTCGCAAATGTAAGGAAGCTTGCGACGAAGTCACTTGCGTTGAATGTCGCCGTTGCGCTGCCAGAGGTGCCCAGCGTGCCGCCCCCTGGAACTGGACTGCCAGACCAGTTGTTGAAGGCGATAACAGTGTCCTTTGCACGCCGCGAGCCACCAATTAACGTGATATAAGGCTTGCCCGCTGGAACACTTAACACTTCCTGATAGGTGCCAGGGGCGATAGAGATGATAGTGTTCATCGCGTTATTGACGGGAATGGAGTTGATCGCGGCCTGTATAGAGGAGAAAGTGCCCGTGCCGTCTTGGGTTACAGTAATAGAGGTGCTTGCTCCAGCTTTCGTGCGTACCAGATCTGGCACAGCCAGTGTCGCATCCATGTGGGTATATAATTGGGGCGTCCAGTCGACTGTTCCGCTGAGAGGCGTTGTGTTCGCTGCGTTATAGGCAGCCAGCAGATCGACTGGCGTTCCATTGACGATGTCGCCTTCTGTGTGGATCGCTGTGCCCTTGAATGCTTTGATGAGAGTGGCGGCGGTTGTGCCTGGCGATAGGGCATAAAAGTTGTTTTGTGCATAGATCTGGGATGCTACGCCGACGCCAAGGGCATATTGCAGAGCGCTATTTTTTGCCTGGCTGTAGAAGTTGTTATAGAGATGAACCTGACCATAACGTACACGTGGCATGCGTTCGAGGGTATTTTCGAATGCATTGTGGTCAATGGTGATACGCAGTTTCCCTACATCATAGGTTGGACTATCAGTCGATCCGATGAGCATTGTTTTATCATGATTGGTGAAGCGATTCCACGAGATTGTGACGAGGTCGGTTCCGTTGGTCATATCGAGTGCACCATCATGTTGCTGGTATGCTCTGCCAAAGTAGAGTGGTTGCAGGGTATCAGGTTGATTGGCATCGGTGAACGAATTGTGGTCAACCCATACATGCGTGGCATTATAAACGGAGATGTTGTCATATTGTGAGTTCCAATTGCCAGTTGTGCCATCGGTGGGGTCCCATTGAGGGAAGCAATCGGAGGCGTTCTCGAATTGAAGGTTACGAATGATGACGTTGTTGACACCCTTGACCATAAAGTTGGCACCAATCACACGAGCACCTTCGCCAATGAGCGTGGTATTCGATGGAATGTAGATTTTGACACGCTTGCTCTGATTAAGTTGGGAAGCATGGCGGGCATCTTCCAGCGGACCACTGGGAACTGTAGTAG
>JACDAE010000232.1 GCA_013695595.1 Ktedonobacteraceae bacterium
GCGCAGAGGCGAGCGAGAAGAAAATGTTGATCTTCTCTGAATTATGGGAAAGAGCCACGTTATGCCTACCTGAAAAGAAATATTCTATCTTTGTTCATTTTAGCATACATTGGCGATCAGGTATACAATCGGTATTGTGTGTGTATCTTTTATAATAACCGTAATATCGTAAATGTGGTAGGGATTGGATTGATGCTGTTTAAAAAATAATGTGAATATTAATAGGATGGGCCAAATAGCATCAGCATCGGCCTATCATCGGCGTTCATGGGGCACGGAATAATAAATGGCTTCCCTACATTCATGGTCTTTCCCACAATACAGGTACCCAGAATAGTTATTGAAAAAGCATCTATCGCGTCCGTGATTGATCAACCCGGTTCCCTACGATAATACGTGTTTTAGATTGTAATATTCAACTCAGGATAAAGAACATACTGCTGAAGGAGAGCCTGTATGCGCTGTTGAGCTTCTGCTATGATCTCCTGACCCAAGACATATTTTGCGCGGCTCTGCTTATTATTGGTAATGGTGGGGGTAGTATTAGAGAGTACGAGTTTGATGACGCTGGCGATCTCCTTCATTTCCTCCGTTCCCATGCCTAATGTTGTGATGGCGGGTGTGCCTATGCGCAATCCGCTGGTGTACCATGGACCATTTGCGTCAAAGGGCAGCGAGTTGCGGTTGAGCGTGATGGCACATTCCCGCAAGGCAGATTCGGCCTGGCGTCCGGTGAGGCCAAAGGTCTGGGCGACATTAAGCAGGAAGAGGTGATTGTCCGTGCCGCCTGTGAGGACGTGCAGTGATTCCTCAACGCAGTGTTGGGCGAGTGAGCGAGCATTTGCAACGATTTTGTGAGCGTAGGCCTGGAATGCAGGTTGAGATGCCTCACGTAAAGCGATCGCCTTCGCCGCCATAATATGTGGAAGTGGGCCACCAAGGATAGCCGGGCACCCTTTATCTAGCCACTCGGCGAATTCCTGTTTGCAGAGGACCAGCCCACCACGGGGTCCGCGCAACGTTTTATGTGTGGTCGAGGTGACGATATGAGCATGGGGCACGGGATCGAATTCGCCTGTAAAGACCTTGCCTGCGACCAATCCAGCAAAGTGCGCCATATCGACCATCAGGATTGCCCCCACCTCATCGGCCAGTTCGCGCATTTTCGCGAAGTTGATTTTACGTGGATAGGCGCTATACCCTGTCAGCAAGATCAAAGGGCGTACCTCGTGCAATTGTGTACGGAGCTGATCGAGGTCAATCAACATCGTGTGCGGATCGACGCTGTATGTGTACACATCGAACAGGTGGCTTGATATGTTATGTCGATACCCATGCGTGAGGTGACCACCGGAGTAGTAATCGAGTGAGAGCAGGCGCTGATTGTGAACGGCTGCTCGAACCTGTGCCCAATCCTCGCGTGATGCCTTTGAGGGATCTTCCAGCTTTAGTTCGGTCAACAGCGGTTTTTGAACCTTTGCTGATAGGATGGTGAGGAAGGCAACCAGGTTTGCGTCGGCCCCGGAGTGAGGCTGTACGTAGGCATGTTCGGCTCCAAAGAGTGTGCGTGCGAGCTGACATGCTTCACCTTCGATAGCGTCAACATTTTCGCAGCCAGCATAGAAGCGATGGTGTGGATAGCCCTCGGCATATTTGTCGGTGAAGAGATTTCCGGCAGCTAATTGGGTAGCTAGAGAGCTATAATTTTCGCTGGCGATGAGCTTCAAATTGCCCCGCTGGTCGCGTAGCTCGTTGATGATCGAGTTTGCAATGGAAGGTGAGACGCCGCTGATCGTATCCAGGGATGCATAGAACGCCGCTGCCGCTGAGTTGGGGGCGGTACCATTGAGCGTTTCCAGGTAATGGGTCAGAAGAGTAGATGGTTGTGCAATGGTGGTCATGATCGTTCGCTCCTTTTCTGTACGGGCACATATATAGAATGTGTGCCAGCCCAGGCGAACGACTGTTTTTATGTAATGCTCCAGGCTCCCTCGTGGTTGTTCCACTATTTCGCCAGTTGCCTTGGAGGTGTTATTCGATTGTTGTGTGTTCAGTATAGCATATTCTCCACATTTCGCGCTATGCTCCATAATCTCGCCGTCTCCATCCATCTGTGTACTCACTGGTGCAACTTTCGCAAGTTCGTGCACAACCTTCCCACTTTGGTCAATAAGTACAATGAATTGTAGATATATAGGAAGAGGATGTCCATCCTTTTTTGTCATCGTCATATAACAAAGGAGTCCACCACCCGTGAAGATATCAGAAAGCTGGCGGCTAGAAGACGCCTCCACAATAGGCCGCCGAATATTTAATAAAGTTCCAGAAGTTACCATCTACTTTTGGATCATTAAAGTGTTATGTACGACAGTAGGGGAGACTGCCGCTGACTTCCTGAACACAAATCTGCATCTGGGCCTGACGGGTACCACTGTCGTCATGGGTAGCCTGTTGATCGTCACGCTCTTCTTTCAGTTTGCGGCGAAAAGGTATGTGCCGGGCATTTACTGGCTTGCGGTCGTTTTGATCAGCGTGGTTGGCACACTTATTACAGATAATCTTACAGACAATTTTGGAGTGTCTCTGGAAACCACCACTATCGTCTTCAGTATCACGTTAGCAGTAGTCTTCGTAGCATGGTATACGAGTGAGAAAACACTCTCTGTCCATACAATAAATACGCTGCGACGAGAAGTCTTCTACTGGCTAACGATCCTCTTCACCTTCGCTCTGGGCACTGCAGCGGGAGATCTAGCGGCAGAGAAGCTGAATCTGGGCTACCTGCTATCCGCAATCATCTTTGGAACACTGATTGCAATCGTAACTATTGCTCATCTGCGCTTCAAGCTGAATGCGGTCCTTGCCTTCTGGATCGCCTATATTTTGACGCGCCCCCTCGGAGCTTCGCTGGGAGACTACCTGACACAACCCAACGACAATGGCGGATTAGGGTTGGGTACGGTTTTGACAAGCATGTTGTTTTTAACAGCTATTCTGAGCACAGTAGTCTATCTTACGATCACAAAAAAGGATGTGTTTCAAATCGAAGATCGGAAGAGCGAAGAGGCAGAATGGGCTACAATTTCTCAGCGAAGGAGTAGGAGAAATGGAAATTTCTAGCTACTTGTGAGTAATAGGCCCATTCTTCTAGTTTAATCGCGTAGATCAATCATCGCGTGGTTCCAATATATCCATCATCTCCAGCCACAATGCAAAGCAGGGCAAGTCTTTGTAAGATGTAGATATGCTGTTCCGCGCACGTGCAACCTTGCGGGGAAAGATATAATGCTGGTTTTCTGGCTCTTGCTCAGCTTTCTGTTGCAAATAAGCTGTGAGGCAACGGAGAAAAGGCTGACCATTGTCCAGGCCAGTTGACGGCCATCCGGGATCTTTGTGAGGATCTACTGCGGCAATGGCGTCGTCGGCCAGAGGAATAACGAATTCGCGAAAATCCATGAGAGAGAAATGGGAGAGAAGACTGCGTAGCGTTTCTATAGAAGGGGCTATCCATAAAGCGGGGGCCGCCTTTGACTCCGAGCGGTCCAATGCATCAAAAGAGCAATAGATCTCTTCCGTCTCACCTGATTGGAGCTGATATCCAAAGATAAAGCGCACCTCATCGCTATAGCCAAGGTGTTGATGCATCTCATCGGTCTGTTCAATCCATCCGAGAACCGTATCCATGAGCATTTCATCTGATAAGGCCAGTAACGTTTCCTTTACCTGTAACATAAGATTTTCTGTAGTTACATTCATTCCTACACCACCTTTAAACAGACGTTCTTTCAAACCTGCTTTCAGACCTTTCGAAGGAGAAAGCGTTGGGAAAACATGGAAAACGTATTAAGAGTGTCAACATAGCTATCCAAGCATTTTACACTTCCATGTATTCCCATTTATATATACGGGGCTATTGTAAAAAAGCGGAAATTTTTCACGATAACCTCACAGTTTTGGTAAGAGAAAAGGGAAATCATTATTACTTACTTGAATACTGCGCGAGCATCGATGTCAGCGCTCGCTCGACCTGTTTTTCTGGAATAGAGCGCACACAGAGATGCTGGCTTACTTCATCTGGCCCAAAATCGAGGCGTCCACATGGTATCGCAGGGCAGCCTGGGCATTTTTGTGTAGTCCTGATTATGCTATGGCGTTCAGGCGCACCCCATGGACCAAAAATACGTTCATCGGTCGGACCGAAGAGTTGGAGCGTACGTGTATTCTGTGCTACCGCCAGATGAAGGGGGCCGCTATCGACGCCGAGTACGCATAATGCACGTGCCAATATCGCCGCCAGTTGCCCAACGGTCATATCACTCAAAAGCAACGGAGGTGTGTGTATGCCACTGGCGATCTCTTCGAGGAGCGGTCGCTCTGCCGGGCTTCCTGTGAGTATGACGTGTATATGCTGTAAAGATGGGCGTGCCTCGTTGATGCTGTTGGCACACTGTGACCATGCCTCGTTGCGCCATAATTTGACGGCAGCCCCGGTGCCTGGATGAATGACAATCAGGGGCATCTCTGCTGTAATACCTGCTGTTGTTAGTCGTTCGTCTATCCAGTTACGTTCCTCTTGTGTTGGGACAAAATGTAATGGATAGCGCTCAGGTGTATAAGGTTCATCCAGTTTATTGTAGCTCAATGAGAGTAGACCAGCGCTGGCAAGGCGTAGATTGGAAACGGTAGCATGTTCTGGTTCTAAGGCAGCCAGTTTGTGGGTAATAAATGGCGTACCGGGTTGAATGGCATAGCCAGCGCGACGTGGAATGCCTGTTAAGTAGATCAACGCCGCTCCCCACCAGAAGTCGGGTCGTAGATTGATGGCAAGATCGTATTGAGCGCTTCTGAGTTGCCGTGCCGTCTGGAAGAGCAATAGATAGGGGGCCAGTGGTTTCTGGGATGCACGTTGGAAGCCTGGAAATGGGCAGGTAAGTGTGGTATCAATGGCTGGATGTCGTGCAACCACCTCACGCGACCAGGGACCGACCATCATTGTGATATGAGCATCGGGTGCCTGGGCCTTCAAAGCATGTAGAATAGGGGTTACGAGGATCAGGTCGCCGAGATGATCGGGACGGATGACCAGGATGCGTGGCGCTGGTTTGCTGTCAACGGTTCGTCGCAGAAAGTAGGCTCCCGGTGCGCCTATGATGCGTACCAGGAGGAGGATCAAGGTTCTCAGTATGCGTTTCGTATTCATTGCACAACCTCATCATTGTGCAATGTAGGAACGAGGCGTTCGATGGCGTCCCATACGTCCTCTACGGTCACAGCCTGCATACAGGTACAATTGGCACATGGCTGCATCTTCCCCAGGAAGAAGCAGGGTTGGTTATTAGGATGATGCCAGAGTGCGATATGTTGGGGATCATCCAGTGGATAGGGCCCGTATTCTTGTGGGCTGGTAGGTCCGAAGATGGCAATGACTGGAGTGCCAACCGCCGCTGCGAGGTGCATCGGGCTGCTATCGTTCCCGATGAAGAGCGCACAGACTTCGAGGTACGCCGCCATTTCGCCAAAGCTTGTTTTGCCCGCCAGATCGGTGACCATGCCATCAGGTATAGTAAGACCTTCCAAAATTGTCTGTGTGAGCACTTTATCATCTGGCCCACCAATCAGGAGCACATGAACAAATCGTTCCAGGAGCAAGCGGCGCACGATTTCGCGATAGCGTTCCACTGGCCAGCGTTTGGATGTCAATTGCATGCCTGGATTGCTGCCACCTCCAGGGAAGACAGCGATTCTAAGATGACTATCTGGCTGAACTTGCAGCTTTTCTGCGGCTGTTGGAACGAATTGCATATGTGGGGAGTCAACTGAAAGGCCAATAGCACGGGCCAGGTCGAGGTAGATCTCGGCCTGGTGCTGCAAATGGAGTGGCGATGCCGAGACTGGAACGCGATCTGTGAGCGAGAAACCACGTTCCAGGCTATCAGGTCCGACGCGACGCGGCACACCAGCGAGCCAGGGCAGGAGGGTTAACAGTGGCGAGCGATCAAGCACAAAGGCCAGATCGAAGGACGAGCGCCGTAGGAGCCTTGCCAGCCGAAAATACTCTTGCATTGTATAGCGACCAGGAATACCGACGGTCCCGCAATCAATCACATGGCTGACAGCTGGTGTATGTTCCACAATCACCTTTGACCAGTTGCCTGCTACGTAGGTGATACTGGCTTGTGGATAGTTGTGTTGCAATACATCCAGGAGCGGTGTCGTCATGATGAGATCACCCAGACAACAGGGTTTGATCACAACAATGGAACGAGGTTGTGACCTGGCTCTACGCACAAATGGTCGTTGTATATAATCAAGCAGCGTAAATGGTAGACGCAGCAAGAGACAGAGTGATGTAATAATATGTTGACGCAGTTTCAGGCCCCTCCGTCTTTTTCTTCTGCAATAGTTGGACTATCAGCTTCGTCTGTCGCCGCTGATTGTGGTGCTGCTTGCTCCTCTTCAGGTGCTTCGACAAGCATGGTTGGTTGCTGTGTAATCTCACTTTTGCCAGTCGGGCCGCCACAGTTATGGCAATAGGCATCCCCTGGGATCAGAGCAACATTACAGTGGGGACAGAGTTGTTTTTCTGCTCCAGGCGTGCTCATGATCACCGTATTGAATGTACTGATCGGGGTCACTCCTGGGGGAGGTGGAGGCGTTGGAGTGGGCGTCGTTTGATCGTACGGTTGATAATCGGAAGGTGGTGTTGTATAGGCAGGCAATGTTGGAGGGGTGCCTGAACCCTGCGTCTGGCCCTGTGGTTGGCTTTGAACCAGATTAAGTTCATGCTGAGCCTGTTCTAATTGCTGTTGTAACTGTACCAATTCCTGACAGAGGGGGAGAAGTTCACTTTGCGTAAGTTGTCCAGCAGCAAAGATCTGCATCGTTTTGACAAGCAGATTATCCTCCTGGGTATGCAGTTGCTGTGTCAGGGTATCGATAGTAGAACGTAGACGCAGCGTTTTGGCTCGACGCGTGGCCTCCTGTGTCGCTTTTTCCAGACCGCGTTGTACTGAATCCCAGATATTCATAACTCTTCCTTTTGTTGTATCGGCGGCACCGCAAGATGCGTATTGATCGTTCCCATTATAACAAAAGGAGGGTGGGAAGTCGAGAATTAGAACGAATAGGTTGAGTCCTCCCGAACTTTTTCTTTGGCAAGATTACTTGCACATCGCATTAGTTAGGAAGATGCCAGACCTGAAGCAGTTCGCCTGCATCCGTGGCCAGATATTTCCCATCAGGGGAAACGGCAAACGTGGTTAACCATACAGGGCTATTGAGTCGATACTGCATGGTTACAACGTTAGTCCTTGTATCCCATACCTCAATGATCCGTGGATAATTGTCCAACGAGAAAAGAGAAACGCCGTCAGGGGACCATGCAAGTGGACCGCTGGTGCGATTGGTTGCCATAAGATCTTCTCCTGAGGTCGCATTCCAGATGTGACAGACATTGCGCAGACCGGCGGAGGCAATGCGTCCTCCATCGGGTGACCAGGCCAGATGGTGCACACTACTCGCCGCGCGTATCCAGTCTTCGAGCCAGGCATCAGCATCGGCAGGTATTGGGCGTTGCTTGCGCACATCGGGTCCATGACCATCATAGATCAATTCTCTGGTACCAGTCGCACTATTCCAGCTCATGATCAAACCTTCGGGGTATCCTCCTCCTGAAAGAATACGGGTACCATCGGGCGACCAGGCAACACTGTAGACAATTGCTGAATGCCCTGATAAGATCATGAGTTCTATCCCAGAAAAGGCATCCCAGACACGAACCGTTTTGTCGAGAGAGGTCGAGGCGAGACGCGTGCCATCGGGTGACCAGGCGAGGTTCACGAGCCAGGATGCATGCCCCGTACAGGTCGCGGTGAGTGCTCCGGTCTGTGCATTCCAGATATGGATGAGATTGTCATTGCCCCCGGAGGCGATCAGGTCACCTTGTGGGGACCAGGCCACCGCGTTGACGCTTTCCTGATGTTGCTGGAAGCTCAGCAGCATTTTGCCAGTACGGGCGTGCCAGACGCGTGCGGTGGTATCTTCGCTGCCTGAAACGAGGCGCGTTGCATCGGGGGACCACGCCAGACGATGAATTCTCGCACGATGCCCCAGACAATCACAAATGTGTGGAAGCTCAATCTCATCCACCTCATCCTCATCCTCTTCTATGATTTCATCCTCATCGTTGTCCTCGTCCTCATCTATGTGAGGACCGTCGATGCGTGCATTTGCATAGTGGTAGAAATTGTTGACACAATCTTGCTGTTCTTGCGGACTGAGTCCCATGTATTGCGAGAGGACGGCTGCAACGTCTTGCCGGAGGTCTGTATTAGAAAGCATTTCTCCCATCAGACCTAAACCGCTTTCTGGACGACCACGCGCGTCCAAGTGCCCCAAAGCCATGTAAACCAGCGCCGTATTACGATGTGCAGGGGGAAAATCTATTCCGTTGAGAGCATCAAAAGCGTCACGTGATCCTAGACCGTAGGCGAGTCCGTCATAGCTGTCAACTTCAAAGGGGAAAGGATGAAGCGTCTTCTGTATCTCCCAGAGTGCTTGTAAGCCACGATGGAAGGTCTGAATAAGGGTGGGGGAATGCCACTCCCTCAGAAAATAGACAAGTCCACTACGACGTCCTCCACACCAGTCTAGCTCATAGAGTGGGTGACCGTTCTCTTGAACGGCTTTGCGATACTCATCCAGGTCCAACCCATCAAGCAGTAACGTCTCGATGAGTGGAAGGGCTTGTTGCTCGTTCATGCGGCCCAGACAAAGAGCGCTCGCAAAGCGTTCCATGCGCCACGAAGAATGGGTAAGCAGAGACAATAAGCTCTCCGTGATCTGTGGTGTAGCAGTCGCGCCAAGCGCAAAGATTGCAACAATCCGATCATCTCCTTGTCCATGGGCGAACGCTCGCTGGAATGCGGCGAGGTCCAACCCGCCCCAGGCACTTGCAAATGCCTCACAGACATTATCATCTGCACCCTCTGAGTAGACGTCAGTGAAAGCGGCATCTGCGTAAGATGGTAATGTAAAGAGTGTTCTGGTATACATATTTTTGACTCCTCCTTTTCTAAAAGACAAAAGAGCTATTGAAATACAATTGAGGGGTAGGTTTCATACGTGTATAGTACCACCACTTTCCTATGCAAACAGAGCAAACTTTGTCAACTCTGACATTCCCCATCAGAGTTGACAAAGTAGCTGTCACATCTGTATGATATCCCCCTTAGTTTGCCCGCTGATCTGTCTGTGTAATGCTTGATGACTAAGGCCAGGGTTCTGCTGGAGCATTAGCATTCCCGTTGGAAGTCCACACATCAATCTCAATATTGGCACCACCGGATGCTCTTTTCAATATATCTGCCCATGTACCGTTTCTCAAATTGGGCGCACATTGACCAGGACAAGGTGCTCTAAACGTATACAGGATCAACTTAACAGTACCGATGGCTATATTCGGATTGGCTGCTCTGTACGCTTCAATTTGAGTTTTAGCCCATTGAACGACCTTTGGTTCCGTATGAACTCCAGCAGCCCCTTTGTCACCAGCCGTGGAGTTGTAATCTTTGTAAGGTGTGGAATAGGCAGGAGGAGTAAGAGCTTTCCCATTTTGGCCCAAAATCTGTAAGTATCCCCCTCCATAATTTGTGTTGCTACGTTTTTTGGGGGAAATGTTATTCCACTGCTTCTGGGAAGCTGTACGAATTCTGTTCGCAATGGCTTTATTAGGATTACTGGTCTTCGCGAAACGGGAGATGATATGAAGGGTTGCTGCAGCTACTACTACCACTGCAACTACTATTGCTATTACCTTAATTACTTTGTGTATAAGGGGAACAACAATCTTAGTTTGTATCTGATCCATCATGCTTTGTACTGATTGGCTTATGTGTTGTACTGTATAGACTATATGCTGTACAGCCTGTACCGCATGTTGTACGGTTTGAACCACATGTTGAACAGTTCTTTGTATATTTGCCACGAACTTTTTTGCAGGTTGTACAACATGTTGATTCCAGATACAGCCCCAATCGAACATGCCACATAAACCACTTGGGTCGCTGTGTGTCTCTGGATTACCGCTCACATAGGCATAAGGGTCATCTCCCTGTTGATTTCCTTGTACAACATCTGCACTGAGGAAACGCCCAACAACTGGATCGTAGTAGCGTGCATTGTAGTAATCTAAACCTGTTAAATCATCGCCATATTGCCCGGTGAAGCCCTTCGCTGTACCACTCGTACCCGCAGAATATAATTTGTTTCCGTACGGTCCATACTCTTGATTTCCTAACACGGCAGCCGTACCAGCAGTGTTGCTAATAGTGGAGATAACACTCCCTAAGGTATCGGTAAGCATAAAGCTGGTGCTTTGTGCCGTGATACCACTGAGTGTTCCAATGAGTTGATCTCCAAGGTAATAGTAATAGGTATTCCCACTGTTGACTGCACTATTGCCGGAACCAGCATACTGATATACATGTTCTTCTAAGCCAAAGGCGTAGACCGTCATGGTAGATGGTGCGGTTGCAGGGTCGTTGGGGCTGGCTGTAGTGGCTGAACGACGCAGTACTCTATTGCCACTAGCATCATACATGTACCACTCTTCTTGATTGTTGGTCGAAGTGGTACTACTCCACTTCATCATTTGATCTTGACTATTATACACAAGCGATCCCGTTGTGTTGGCAGGATAGGTACGGCTGGTCACATTCCCGCTGCTATCGTAACTTGTGCTATAATCGGTCGTTCCTGGAGATGCACAGGTAGGATTGTTACTGATTGGCGCAAGTGCGGTTAACTGATGAGGATTTCCGCTATTACAGTAAAGGTACTGTTCTTGTGTTCCGCTTCCGTTCAGTGGCCCTTGCCAGAGCTGTCCCAGATGGGTATAGACGAAGGAATTCGTATAACCACTGCCTATTGCACCTTGCAGTGGAGTTGAGCCACAGGTCTGGTTTGCGCCAGGGGTAGCAGCGGTAGTATTGCTCGCCCAGACGAGGTGATTTTGTTCGTCATAACAATAATTTTGTACATCGTTACCCCCCGAACCACTTATCCCCGGAACGGCTGCGAGGTTTGAAATCCGACTAGTAACGTTTCCCACTCCGTCGTAGCTGACCGCATCATTATAGATGGTATTGCCTGCATTACTCCCGCTTTGCCAGGTCGTTGAGGTTTTGGTGAGGCGTAAAAGACCATCGTATTGCAAGTTTTCATCGGCCAGATTCGCCCCTGCGCTATCTTTGAAGATAATATCACTCAGTTGACCCTGGGGGCTGTTGTAATTTAATGCAGCGAGGCCAGGTACACCTATGGTTGTATTGCTTAACCCAACCTGATTTCCATTGGTGCTATCGTAGGCTTGCGTAAAAACATAACCAGGCTGTCCTGCAATCGTTGTTTGTGTCGTTGTTAACTGGTTGGCATCATTGTAGAAGAGTGCCTTCTGATACACTGGAAAACTTGGGAAAGCGGGTGTTCCGCCGTTTGTCGCAATCTGCATTCTCTCTGTGATGAGATGACCGCGCTGGTCATACTGCATGTTTTCAGTAACCAGACCATGGGTATTATCAGGGCTTGGATAATAGTTTGTGGCGATACTTTGTGTCAACTTGCCAACAGCGTAATTGGTGCTTCCCCAGGTTACGCCAGCAGGGTCTGTATCATACGTGTTTTGGACAAAGGGATTCGCCCCCGTGCTACAAGCACCATGAGGGTCGGGAGTTGGGACTGCATCTTGTAAACACCCCAGGCGTCCTAAAAGATCATAGCTATACCCCAATGTTTTGCTACCAGAAACGTCGCTTACAATAGCACTATCGGCATCATAGCTATAGGTGTGGGTGCCGCGATCGGGGTCAGTGCGACTGATTAAGCGCCCTAAATCGTCATATTGATCCTGTGTTGTAACGGAGACCACTGTTTGGCCTGGTTGCGGTGCGAGATCAGTGACGGTTATGGATGTTGTTTCTCCTAACGCATTATATTGATCTGTAAACTTGGTATTTGCGCTAAGTGTTCCTCCATAGCTTCCGCTATCATCTAAGACATAGCGAATATGCCCTAGTGCATCCGTATAATTTTCTTGTACATGATTATTCGCATCAATGCTGAGACTCTTTGCATAGGTGTTGCTATCCCCACTAACACTCCCTAAGCCGTAGACAATGCTCGATTGTTGTGAGGAAGAATCAGTGATGCTAAGTGTGCGGTCAGCCGCATCAAACGTTGTCGCTACTCCTGATGGGGCAGTGCCTGTATCGTCTGTTGCGCCATTAGGATCAAGCCAGGTTGTTCTGCTATTGACAACAAAGGGAGAACTTTCGAAGATTGAGTTCGTTTGATCATTATAGACAGTGAATGTTACCAGGGTGTGAGTTGCGTCCGGTCCTTGATGCAGTGTTTCAACTTCGCGGCCAGAGCTATCGTAGAAATATTGTATAAGCGCCTGTCCGTAAAGTGATGTATTGCTGTCAATTTCATAGCATGGGAGTGTACTACTATCAGTACAGGATGCTTTGGAGATAGATTGAGCGGTATAGCTACCAATCTCTCCCGGTTGACTAATCTGAACAATACTATTACCGCTGCTATCATACCTGTAATTACTTGTAGAGACTTGTCCGTTCTCATTGGTTGTGCTAATGGGCACCAGTCCATGTGTTGCATCATAGCTTGTGTGTGTGCTCTGACCAAATGCATTCCAGACATCAGTTGGCAGAGAACTGACACTATTGTGAAGGACACAACTTGTATAGTGGCCACTACTCCAATTGGATGTGGAAGTAAAAATCGCAGGAGGTGTTGCAAGGGTGCATCCTGTTCCTGAGCCTGCATAGAGGCCAGGGGTTGCCGTTCCAATCCCGTCTACCGCTGCAACAACATCTCCATAGGTGTTATACCCGGTATAGTTTTTAATAGCTGTGCTGCTTTGATTTGCACAATTGCTGTACGTTGTTTCTGTGGTCGGCCAACCCGCTGCAGGCGTGGGTACGTTGCTGGCAACTCCTTCGTCATATTTCGCGTCTTGACAATGCCATGTATGGCCACTTGCATCAACTAGATCGCTATGAGCCAATTGATGCACGTTATAATAGGTTGAACCTCCACTCGTGGTGTCGGTTGTATAATAGGTCATGTGTTGAGTAAGAGGAGTTGATGCATTCGAACTGGTGACGACTACTTGTTGCACGTTGTGATAACTCCCGGTGGCAGGAGCTTGATGGTGGTCACCGAGTCCTCCAGAGGTTGTGTAGTCATCGTAGGTATAATCTTCTTGTGTCCACGGCGCATTGGTATTGCTGCTCCCGGTTTTTTCATAGACAGTGGTGCGAGTATTCAGGAGCATGATTTCACAGGGGCGGTAGGTTGTTGAAGGATAGGTCGTTGTGCTTGCACAGGCTGGTTGTGTGCCATTCTGCCCTGCGTAGACTAGTATTATCGCCGATATAGCTCTTGACGGTTTGCAGCGATAACGTGCTCATGACATCTGGATCTGGTAGGCCATTCGAGCGGTCGATAGGATCGTCGCAGCGCTGAGGTTGTGGGGAGGGGGTGGGTAAATGGCAGTTTGTTTCATACGTCGAGCTGTACTGGGTTTCATATTGAATGTGATTGTTGGGGTCACTATAGTTGGAAGGGCCATTATAGAAAAAGTCGATGGTGCCGATACGGTTAATCCCATTGCCATAGGTGACTTGCTTGAGGGCAGCATCACGTATCCAGGTATGTCCTCCACTCGTTTCTTGATCCTGTACATAGGAAGCGGTCATGTTGCGACCATTCGTTCCTGGACCTTCATTGGCAGGAATCATTTTATCGAAATCATAGCGATAATTGATCCGGTTGCCATTTGAATCGATGTAGTACTGCAATGCGTCAGCATTACAGCCAAACTCGAAATAATTTCCTTGCGTATCGCGAACCGCAAAGCAGGGTTGCCCGGTGTTGCCAGAGGTAATCTTGTTTATTTTTAGATAGGAGATGTGCTCAGTTGCAAATGCATTGCCTGTGGTGTCAGGGATGAGGAGATCGCTCACATTATCAACACCACTTATTGAATACCAGGTTGTCCCATTGGGATATTTGCTCGCCGAGACAGATCCCAGCGCCAAACTCCATCCTTCTCCTGCATTATCAGCGGGTGTGGTGGGGGCATGACGTTCGTTTGTCGCTTCGCTAGAGTAACTAACTGCAAGCTGAGGCATTGTTCCTTCTGGACCAGGAGCAACAACGAGTGGATAACTATAGGAGAGTTGTCCCCCATTTCCCTGCACTGAGGCGAAATTTGCATGGGGTGGAGTTTGAATTGGATCTGTGCCCGTGACAACAAAAGGTGTGATTGCAAGCGTCGAAACTTGAGCAACCAATGTACTCGTTTTTGTTGCATTGTGCAGTGGAATCGCCATATTTGTTGGAGCTTGCGCAGACCAGATTAAATAGAGCTTATCTGCATTCAAACCAAGATCGGACAATTCGTGCACCCGATAATGAAGAATAAGCGTTGCAGGTGTGCGTAACTGCACGCCTTTAAGTACTTGCCCTTGTGCATCGGAGATTTGTACTTGGAATGAACCCAATTCATTTAATGCGGCAGAGTAATGACCATAGAGCTGAGATAACGTGAGCGTGAGTGCTCCGTGAGGTGGTGCACCTGTTGAGGTCGTCGCTTTTGATAGATCGAGTGCTCCTGCTGGAATAATAACTTCGAGGCGTGGCCCCTGTGTACCGCTACCTATAATATGAAGTGGTGCCACATTCTGACTGGTGGCCAGGTTGGAGCGCGTGGTAATGGTAGATGGAATGGTTTGATTGACCGTGCGCATCCTGGCTGGTTCTGCTGCAGGTAATGTTTTCGTTGAGCCTGTCTTTGTTCCCTGGTGAGCCACTAATGTGCTATTGGGAGCCACATGGAGTCCTTCAAAGGACTTGTAGGGATTTCCCTGTTGAAGAAATTTGTTAAGTGTAAAGTTCGCACGTACAGTAGGGAGACTGGCTGCCGGATGTGTAGCCGCAGCCACTACTGGTAGATTGCTAACGATATTTGTGAATAAGAAAAGACACAAGAGGAGTATCGTAAAGAACAGCTTATATGTGTGCAGTGATACACGAATCTGTGGAGCACGAAAAAGAGGGAGTGTTTGTTGCACTGGTTGATGGCTTCTTTGGCGAAGGCGACGCTCTAAGTGATTAGATAGCATATTTACCTCTCAGTTCTTTGAACAAGGAAAAATTCTTGCTAAAGAACGCATGTCATGTCGGCAAGACATACATATGTATGCCTGAAGAAAATAGCAGATCTTCTCAGCATAGAGAAGAGATAGCCAACAAGTAAAAAGTGCATCAATCAATTTGTCGTCTTATTTTCTTCGATACTATACCGCATCGATAAATAGAGAGAAAAGAAAACGACTGTATTTTTATACGAGGAAAATGGAGGTTAGGTATGCACTTTTTTAGTGCACAATTGTTTGAGGCGAAAAAGGGCAGAAAAGGAGTGGATATGAGCATGTTGCAGGGAATAAGGTGAAAGTAACAACATATTTCCGTCCTTCCTATAGGTGCTGTCACAGTGCAGATCGTACCAAATGGTACATAAGAATGATACATAAGGCATGGTTCAAATTAATGTGACAGATTGAACGATAGCGCAAGACCAAAAACAATACATTTTGAGCTTGGCAAGATACATTTCACCTGTTCAAAGTGTCACATTGATCTGAGCATGAATTGAACCTTGCCTAAGAGTAATAAGTATGTCAAGTGGAAAGCCCTGACGAACAGGTTCTCGATCCCTGTCATTTGAACCCTCCATGGGTGATCCCAAATTTTCCGAACAGGGGTTCGAGTAAAAAACATGAGTCATCCCGGACTTCCGAATATATGCTCGGGAAGTCCGGGATGACTCATATGGATGGCTACTTTTACTTTTTTTCAGCGTTTTTTCTCAGCAGCAAGGATAGCATTGACCGTGGTCCCGCAGACCGTACACTGCCCCTTAAGGGCAGGTTTACCATTCTTCATGGTGACGCGCTGTGCATCTCGTAGTTCCGTCTTCTTTTTGCATTTGACGCAATAATACAGATCGTTTGACATAGTAGTACCTCTACTTCCATCTTAGTAAAAACGTACGTTTTCGATAGTAGGATGAATTGCCCGCGTGAGATAGGTTTCGTAGCCTCGCTCATGCAGGGATTGTTGCACTTGTGTTGCACTCACCAGTTCAGAGAAAGGAGCAAAGAGAGTTGGACCGCTCCCGGAGAGCTGTACAAATGTTGCACCTGCCATGAGGAGTTCTTTGCGTGCCTGAGCGACCTCAGGATAACGTTCCAGTACACCTCGTTGCAGGCCGTTGTGCAGATCTTCCAGAGGGAATTCCTTCTTTGCTTGTAATGCAGCACTGATTGCCCGGCTGGGCGTTCCGTCGGTATAATCACTGGTGGGCAGAGAACGAAACACTGCCGCCGTTGAGACGCTAAGCGCAGGTTTGACCAGGAGTAGCCAACGTATACTACGCGGCCAATGCGCTGCAAGGGGCGTGATGCGTTCACCACGTCCCTCGCATAAGGCCAATCCTCCCTTGAGAAAAAATGGAATATCGGAACCAAGACCTGCTGCGATTTCGAGCAGATCTGCCGAGGATAAAGGGAGTTGCCATTCCTGCTGTAGTGCCAGCAGAACCGCCGCTGCATTGCTGCTTCCCCCTCCCAATCCAGCCGCCATTGGAATGCGCTTCTGCAATTCAATGACAACTCCTTGCGCCAGTGAGAGGCGCTTGCGCACGGCTTGCGCCGCTTTTGCCGCAAGATTGTCGGCACCGTTGAGCTCGGGGCGTGTACAGATGATGCGTACAGCGCCGTCATTGGTGGTCGTGAGGCAGAGGGTATCATAGAGATCAACAGTTTGCATGACTGTTGCCAGTTCGTGATAGCCATCGGCCCGACGCTCCAACACGTCAAGGGTCAGATTGATCTTGGCATACGAGCGTACAAAACGCGTCGTGCCAGAGCTAAGGGTAAACTGTGCTGCATAACTCATGCGTGCATTGTGCATAGAAAAAAAAGACTTGTCAAGTTCATTGTGTTTTTTTATGCCAAAAGTCGTGGCATCCTGTCCTTTTTTGCCTGATCGTTAGCCAGAGGTTAGCACGAAAGTAACCTGTAGTCCGCTTTTTTAGAGGGCTGATGCTTGCTTATGCTATACTGAGTGAGTAAGTACCCATAAATGTTTCATCACACACTCCTTTTTGTTTGTTGTTCACTTCGACTGGTTGGTAAGTCTAATGGATATAACCGTCGCCTATTTTCATCCGTTTCTCCATCCGGAGACCGTCAAGCGTGATTTTGAGCAGATCAGGGCTATGGGAGCGAACAGTATTGTCTGCGCTATCCATGAGCAGGAAGAGCAGCGCTGGTCGCGTGATCTGGAGCGTGGCCTGTCTCAAGCGCAAGATGCGGGATTAAAGGTCTATCTCAGCCTTGGGCGTTTTGGCAATTTATTTGCGGGCCCCTCGTTAATGCCAAGCTGGTATACTTTTCGTCATCCGGAGTCGCGCGTGAAGGACCGTCATGGGCGTTCTCATGGCATTTCTTGCTATAATCACGAGGCGTTTCGTTCGTGGCTGTTTAAAGAAATAGAATATTACCTATCTACCTATCCCATCAATGGTATTATGCTCGATGAGCCGAGGGGGCCTGATATCACATGTTTCTGTTCGGTCTGTCGTGCCCTTTGTCCTGATATTACCGACCTGCAAAATTTTCGTCGTCGCTCTTTGCTCGATTTTCTCAGTGAGCTGTTCTCCTGTGTCAAACGTACGGATCAAGATGCAAAAACTTCAATTGTGCTCTTGCCACAGGATCTGGGCATGGTTGACGAAATTGCCCAATTGCCTCATCTGGATACTGTGGGGTGTCATCTCTTCTGGCAATTGCTTGACGAAGATGTGTCAATGGTAGAGCCGTGGGGGCGTACCGTGGTGGAAGCGGCTCGGTTGCATAACAAACGGAGCCAACTCTGGTTTCAGAACTTTCATCTTGACGCAGAGGGCGAGCAATCTCTGGACCAGACGTTTAGTGGATTGTTACGCTGTGATCCTGACGAAGTTGCCTGTTATTATTATTGGCGCAATAATGTTGATCCAGAAAGTGTCTGGCAAACTACCCGTTCTCTGATGCGCCGCCTTCCGCGCCGCCAACTGCATTGGCAAACGCACCCGCGCATTCCCGTCCCAAATATCGTGGGCAAGGACGAGAATTGAGGTAAGAAAACAGGAGCCATCTCATAGTGCTGAGATGGCTCCTGTCATGTGTCTCACCTTCTAGCGGCGTGCGCCTGGGCCGGATGTTTCCTTTTCCTTCTCTTCCTGGTAGACGTTCTCCAGGAGTTCGCGCAACTTTTTAATGGATGCGGTGTCTCCTTTTTCGTCAGCAGTCAGGACCACAGCCTGAATGCCCAGTGTACGGAGTGTATAGAAATCGTCCTCACTCAGGCTTGCTGGTACGCTGAAGAAGGCCGGGAAACGGACCGCTTCGCGTACCGCTTGATAATTCAGGGCCTCTTCGATAGACAGGCTACTCAGTTGTTCGCTAACCCCAAAATCCAGTACGACGGCTGAGATGCCATCGAATGCGGCGAGGTTGCGGATGAAGAGTGGATACAGGTCGTCGGTACGCATGGGCACAGTTACGACTTTTTCCAGCTCTTTTTCCTGTGCTAACAAACGGGCAGGTGCATTAAAGGGCAGAATCACATAGTGTATGCCAAGATCTTTAATGGCGGTCAGGCGTTCGCGCTCCAATGTTTCCAGGTTTCCGGTAAGATGGAGTCCGGAAATCAGATGTTCGTTGCTGCCTTGCGCGGAGTCAATCTCTTTCTTTATGGCATCGAGTTGTGCATCGTCCTCGCCATCCCAGGCAAAGAGTAAGCCATCGGCCCCGGCTTTCAGGGCGGCTTCAGCGCCCCCGGCAGTAATTTTGGGGAATGCGACAACGATTGAGGCGGCATGTGCTTTGGACTCGGCCTTATTTTTGCCGAGGAAGCCAATGGAGCCACTGCTTTGTGTGCGTTGTGCCTGTTTGAATAAGTCTTGTAATTTAGCCATTCTGCTAAAATCTCCTTTTATCGAGCATCTCCAATGCGCATTGAAGATCTATTGTAGCACAGGGTGTAACAACACTCTGTGCCGTGTCATATATGGTGATGTACACCGGAAGTACCAGTGTACAAAGGGTAGTTCATTATAGCATTTTTAAGCACATGCTAGCACGTTTATTCCTATTTTTAAGCACGTTTCGAGTTAAAACGTACTGATTGTTACTCAAGACATCTCATATATAATGGAGCATCCTTGCTATAGACTTGCTTCATTTCCACTTATCGATTATAATAAACGAGGTTCCCAGCTTATTGTCTGGTGGTTGGCAATCTATTGCCGACTAGTTGGTTGGAAGTGTGTTATGTTGCAAGAAGCTGTTGATGACTATATTGCGACCCTGGCTACGAAAGAGTATGCAGGTGGTGGCAATAACTCCAATACGATCATGGCCTATCGAAACGATCTAGGCCAATTATGTAGTTATCTCACATCTCAGGGTACAGAGGACTGGCGGCAGGTGTCTCATGAGCATATTGCTGGCTATCTTCAGGAGATGCGTGATGGAATGTCTTATCGACCTACGACGATTGCGCGTAAGCTTGCGGCTTTGAAGTCTTTCTTTCGCTATATGCTGAATACCAGGAAGATACTATCCACAAATCCTGTTGAGGATCTGGATGCTCCGCGTATTCAGAAAGACTTGCCGCAGGTATTAAACGCAGAGCAGATCAGTCACTTATTCAGCCAGGTGCGTGCTGATACTCCAGGTGGATTACGGGACCTGGCGATGTTGCATATGCTCTACGCGACGGGTATGCGTGCCTCCGAGCTCATATCGCTGGATCTTCATGATCTGGATATTGAGCACGCGACGGTGCTTTGTCCGGGGCGCAATGGGCAAATGCGTCGTGAACGTCTGCTTCCTCTGTCTATTGTAGCCATAGAAGCTGCACAACACTACCTGGCTGAGAGTCGTCCTCGTTTAGCCAGGCATGAGAAGGAGCAGGCACTTTTTCTTAATCATCATGGAGAGCGTCTGACGCGACAGGGTTTCTGGCTCATTATCAAGGGCTACGCTCGCCTCTCCGGCATTACGAGTATCACGCCGCACATGCTGCGTCATTCGTTTGCTATTCTTATGTTAGATGGAGGTATGGAACTACGCTCCGTTCAGGAGCTGTTGGGGCATGCCCATATTTCCACGACCCAGGTGTATTGTCAATTGAGCCATGCCCATCAATCTCATTAGTTGAGCAGTTGTTCTAGCTAGCTCTATTTGCCTTACCTTGCCTGTCTGGAGAACGTTGTAAGATGTGTGGGAACCTATCGTACGAGCTTCCAGATAGGGCAAGGTATGGGCAAATGTGCAATAATATTGCTGACAAGGTGCTTTTTGTGCCAGAGTATTAGGAGAAGCAATGGAATTTGTAGCCACGAAAAAGTAATGGGGGAGATCCTTTATGCTCTATGATCAAGCTATCGAGGCAACAAATGCCATCCTGGCCCATGTTGCCTGCAAACCTGTTGTTGCCCTTGTGCTTGGTTCAGGTCTGGGAGATCTTGCGCAGGAATTAGATGATGTCGTTGCAATCCCCTACACGGAAATTCCGCATTTTGCCCGCTCAACCGTAGCCGGGCATGTGGGCCGTCTGCTTATAGGCAATCTGGAAGGCGTACCTGTTATTGCTATGCAGGGACGTTTTCATCTCTATGAGGGCTATACTCTCCAGGTGCTTACCCTTCCTATCCGCGTTATGTCTCTACTGGGAGCGCAGACGCTGATTGTGACCAATGCTGCCGGCGGCGTCAATCCAGCCTATCGTCCAGGCGACTTTATGTTGATCCATGATCATATCGCGTTGCCTGGACTGGCGGGAGTCAATCCGCTCATTGGTCCCAATGATGAGCGTTTCGGCGTGCGTTTCCCACCGCTGGCAAAGGCGTATGATGCACACCTGTGTGCCCTTGCTCAATCCGTTGCGGCCAGGCTGCCAGAGATAACCTTACACGCGGGAATTTACACAATGGTTGCCGGACCCAGCTTTGAGACCGAGGCGGAGCTAAGATTTTTGCGCGTGATAGGCACCGATGCGGTCGGTATGTCTACGGTGCCGGAGGTGATTGTGGCGCGTCATATGGAGATGCGTGTGCTTGGTATCAGTCTGATCACGAATCCCGCCACGGGCATTGAGACGGATGACCCTGGTACGGTAAACCATACCGATGTGCTGGCAATTGCCAATGCCGTCCGTCCTCATTTCGCGAAGCTGGTGCGGGGGATTGTAAGTAATCTTAGCCTTGCTTCTTAATTATCAGGTCATACCAACTCCAGTTGTAAGCTTTTCCTTGCCAGTTAGCTAATACGACCAGAGTATATTTTCCATCTTTAAGATCAGGATTTATCTTATAATTCCAGATGACCTGTCCCTGGTTATTAGATTGCTGAACTTGTTGGGTAGAAAATTGGAGTTCGTTCACCAATTCGGGCGAATCTTTGTCATCAACTTTCCCATCTAGAGGTTGCCCAAGTTGATCCGTGTGAGGGAGCACATTATTGATTTCGTTTTGCGTAAAGTTAAAGACCTTGCCTGTCGGTACATGAGTGGTGAGCCAGATCTTGAATGTGATACCTGCTGAGTGGATGGGTTGATTTTTCTGATAGTTACACTTTCCACCTATCTGGTCTCTTGCCTGTGCTACAAATGTGTAAGGAGTTGCACCATCTGGAACCTGCGCGAGCCCCTGATAAATTGAGCTGGCCTGTGTAGGTTGTGGACATCCCAGTGGGATAATTTTGACCGCAGGTTTAGGCGTTGGAGTGATGCCTTGCCCCTTCTGAGGAGGTGCAATGGTTGTTATTTGCATGGATGATGTTTTTTTGGCATTCTTCCCCGTCAGTGCCCCCACCGAAAAACCGCTTGCAAGGCCCGCCACTGAGAAGAGCAGGAGGGCGACGATGAGGATAACCTGAGAGCGCGGCGCTCCTCCTCTATGGGCCTGTTGATCTGATTGTGGTCTGTATTCTAACTGTTGCATCGTATAGTATTCGCTCTCTATCTTAAATTGTTAACAAAACATTTGTTCCCATCTTATCATGCTTCTGACCAATTTCCTGCTAGAGGATGCACGCAATAGCCAGAATTGGTACCTTTACGGTTGCAGTATCGCGCATTTGAGAAAAAAGAGGCCGATCGCTTCTTGGGGGAGAACGATCGGCATAACCCGGATAAGAGGTGTGGGGGAAGCTCCGGGTTTCACATACCTTCTGCTAGAGCAACCAGGATGGCTCGATGGCACCAGCGCACATGCCATGCCACATATACTCCACCGCCAGCGAGCCATCCTGCCACTTTTAAGCTTCTTGTATTGCTCTCTATCTCAATAAACGGACCCTTTGCGGTTTTTCGCATTTGCTTGAAACTGGTTTGAAAGAGAGAGTGGAAATAGACATTTTTTTATGATCCTAATGGCTTAAAGAGATTGCGTGCAAGCCAGCCGAGGATACCGAGAGAGGCAAAGAGTTCTAAAAGATTTATGTTGGCACCAATATGTTCAGAAGTGACGAGATAGAAGATACCGATTTTGGCTGAGCCAAGAACCAGGAACACGCCGAGGCCAACCCAGAGAGGGAAGATAGCATAAAGAAGGGCGCGTTGCCAGTCACGACAAAGAAAACCGATAATAGCAGGAAGAAGATAGAGAAAAATAATGATCCCGGGGCCGATGCTGAGAGGATAAGGGCTATCAAGAGAAGCGTTAGCGCTCTGAGACAGCAGGCGTGCCCATACTTGCTCAGGGATAAGAGCGGAGGCGACCAGTATGGTCTCAAGGATGATAAGGATAATAACGATTATGTGCCATGTCTTCTTCTGTTCGGCAGCGGGTATCCTAATATTGAGCATCTATCAAATTCTTTCTCAAACTATCTTGCTATTGAATGTTATGGATTGGATGGAAGCTTGATAAGTCCCATATCGTACTTGAGCATTAGGATGCGACTAACTGAATCATCGATGCGTTGTTGGCTGATCTGACCACTGCTGATGGCCTGAGTAAGAGCCTGGAGCATAGCACTGACCGTTTGAGCATCACTACCACCCATAATGAGATCGGCACCAGCTTGAACAGCTAGAATAGTGGCCTGGGTCTCTGTGTAACGGGCAAGCAGACCCTGCATGTTGAGGCTATCGGTTATCACGACCCCCTGGAAACCAAGTTCCTTGCGTAGAATGCCAGTGATAACTTTGGGCGAGAGAGAAGCAGGTAAATTACTGTCAATTGCAGGCACTATTTCGTGAGTAACCAGGATAGCATGGACGTTTCCCTGCGTGAGGAGAGAGCGATAAGGAGCCCAGTCAATGGACTCCATCTGGCTTTTGGAGCGCGTCAACCATGTCACATCTTGATGGGGATCACCAGTGATATCGCCAAGACCAGGAAAATGTTTCAGAGCACCTGAAACTTTGCCGCTTTGTTGAAGACCCTGAAGATAGGCACCTGCCAAGCGTGTAACCGTGGCAGCATTATTGCCGAAAGTTCGACCATTATAGGATTCATTACTATCAACGTTGGTCACATCCACTACAGGAGCAAGGTTGAGGTTGATGCCATAATAAGCGAGGTCATTAGCAACTTGACGGCCAGCATTTTTAGCCTCATTTACTGTGTTAATCTGATAGGGACCGGACCGTGGTCCATCGAGATCTTTGAGACGGTCAACAAAGCCTCCTTCTTCGTCGGTGGAAATGATCAAAGGAATACCGCTGCTAGCATTCTTTTGCATCTGTTGGATGAGACCCTTAAGTTGGGGTTTGCTGACAATATTGCTTTGGAAGAAAAGGACAGAGCCAACATCATCCTGAGTAATCATCTCGGGAAGGTCGAAGGTGTAATCCTGTCCCGCAAATTGAACAAACATCATCTGCCCCAGTTTCTGTTTGAGAGACATGTGTTGAACAAGCAAGTTGATGTATTGTTGAGGAGTCATTGGAGCAGGAGTAGCCTGAAGCTTGGTAGTGCCAGGAGTAGTAGCCTGATCCTTTCTAAACTGTTTCAGCGCCTCCTGGATTACGTTCTGGTTATCTTGAGGAGCACCATTGAGAGTAAAGGACCAGCCCTGAGAGCCGATAAATTGAGGAAAGCTGTTCATTGCACTATTAATAATAAGTATAAAGAGGAGGATGGCCAGAAAAAAACACTCTTTGGTGCAAGTCTTTCTCCAACATTGGGCTTATTGATAGTTGAAGCTTTATTCTCCTGGTTAGCAGGATGAAGGGCTATCAATCTATGTGTAGGTAAGTCTTCCAGGGATACTGAAGAAAGAATGGGTTGCTGCTTGAATTTAAGAGCCGTCATCCGTTCAGTGGTACATGTCTCAATGGTAGGCGCAGCCAACTCTGGTGTATCGATACTCCCTATATGAGGCGGTTGCTGGATTTCTTTGACATTTTTCCGCGTTTTTTCTGCTTCAGTATGTTCTTGTTTCATTAAGTCTCTCACTGTACTATTTGCTTATTTCCCGTTAAATAAGGATTCCAGGTCTATGAAGTTTACAGTAATTCTTGCTAATGCTACTTTGTGCCTGGCTTCATAAGAATTGAGCGTGAATAAGAACCAGAGGTCAAATTGAATATTTTCTATATTCAATATACTGAACGTTTATTCTGTCGAGTAAGTGACGTGGGTAAAGCCATGATGAAAGAAGTTCTACAGTAATCGCATAAGAGATCATTAGGGTCTTTTTGCTCGAAGATATCCGTTACGACGAGCATCCTATAATCTACTTGTGCAGAAACATGGAAATGACCTGGGAATGTGTGATGCTGAAAATAGTCTTTTTTAAGAGTAACTGGGCTAGTTATAAAGTCGTACATTTCTATGTAACCAATTAAGGATAGCATAGAAATGTACAGCTGCTTTGATAATGGAGACAATCGCATAAGAAATTTTATGCCAGGACAGATGTAAGAAATATCTCCCCTCACCCTATAGGATGATTGCCTTTTTTTACTATAAAACAATATGTTCTTACTGAGAAACGCACGTTTTGTAGGAAAAGTGTGGCAACCAGGTTGAGAGGGTTGCGCAAGAATATACAGTATTTGTTCCATCTACCATATTGGTCCAGGTAGGGTATCCATTTTGGCCATAATAAAAGCCAGTTCCGCTAGGATAGTGTTCATCATGCTCATTACCAAATCCAGCGTTAGCTATTGCTACGATATTTATACCTGTATTATTGCACATTGTAGCTTCTGTCCAGTTGGCATTGCACCAGGATGAGTAGTAATTAGTTACAGTGCCAACAATTGCTCCTGATGTTTTGTTTTGTAGTATATTAGTTGGGATCCAGGAGATAGAATTGTACGAGGCGGGGTATCCACAATTTGTTGAGAATGGATCCAATCCATCACAATACACTCCTTTACAAGGAGGGGTAGGGGTAGACTGTGAGATAGCTGGCGTGTGAGAGTTTGGCTTTCCTGAAACTGAACTGGCATTTGCAGTTGTAATTGTAAGTTGTAAACAAAGTACTAATAGAGTCAAAGCAACACTAGCTTTACCAAGATGTGATCTCCACATAAAATGAGAACCTCTTTTCTCTAAATTTAAAGATAGATGCGTTTGCGAATGATTATTAGTGCCATTATTATCAAATACTTATCTTATAAGAAATGTCTCTTGCGTAGTCATAAGCTGAAAAGTGTATTCTTTGAGCTATGATTGCTTGAGGTTTTAGTAATTGATACCCATTAGTGATAATAAACATATACAAACATTTAAATTCATGCATGTTATAGAGAGTGTGCGTATGTTTTGTCAAGAAGGTATATCTCATGAAATTCTAAAATTTAGCTTATTGCCAATTTAAGAAGTAAAATATATAAATGTTCATGAAGCTTGATACAGATTCATGGACATGGTCTGGATAGCATACCCTGGCTCATGTCCACATTTATTAAAATATATAAATTGACACGCATTCATAATAGCTTGAATTTTGCCTCAATCGACTTTCTATGCTACAATAGAAAAATGTTGTAGCAACGATGTGAGAAGAGGAAGTATTTTTCCTGGAAGGAGTTCGTCATGGGTTTTCATC